>JAIYAI010000429.1 GCA_027489135.1 Acetobacteraceae bacterium | reverse complement strand
CCCACCTGCTGTTCCTGCCGCCCTACAGCCCCGACCTGAACCCCATCGAGATGATGTTCGCCAAGCTGAAGACGCTGCTCAGGAAGGCCAACGCTCGCTCCATCGCCGCCGTCTGGCACCGCATCGGAGAACTCCTCACCAAGTTCTCCCCAACCGAGTGCTCAAACTACTTCAGACATGCAGGGTATGTTGCAGCGTAAATGGATCACGCTCTAGTCCTGCTTCGGGATCTTCCGCGTCTCGACGATACGGGTGAAGTGCGCGATCTCGCTCTCCACCCGTGCGCGAAACTCGGCCGGCGAACAGGGCGCCGGCACCGCGCCCAGCTCGTGCAGCCGCGCGACCACGTCCGGCATGGCGCAGGTCTCCCGCACGCCGCGGTTCAGCGCCTCCATCACCGGCGGCGCCAGGTTCGGCGGCGCCAGCAGGCCGAGCCAGGAATCATAGGTGAAGCCCGGGAAGATCTCGGAGGTCCGCCGCACATCGGGCAGGTCGGCCAGCCTCTCGGTCGAGGTGACCGCGAGCGGCCGCGCCTTGCCCGCCTTCACCTGGGTCAGCGCCACCGTCATCGTCTCGATCATCAGGTCGACGCGGCCGGCCAGGAAATCCGGCAGCGCGATGCCGCTGCCGCGATAGGGCACATGGGTGATCTCCGACCCCGTCGCCACGTTCAGCCATTCGCCGATCAGGTTATGCGCCGATCCGATGCCGACCGAGTAGTAGGTGAGCTTCCCCGGGTTGCGATGCGCCGCGGCGATCAGGTCCTCCAGCGTCTCGTAGGGGCTGTCCGGCCTGACCGCGAGCATCATGCCGTAGGTCGTCAGGGTGGAGACGAAGCTGAAGCCATTGAGCGTGTCGTAGGGCAGCGTCGCCTTGATCACCGCCGAGGTCGAATGCCAGCTCGCGGTAAACAGCAACGTGTGCCCGTCCGGCGCGGCGCGGGAGACCTCGGCGGCGGCGAGCGCGCCGGTGGCGCCGGGCTTGTTCTCGACGACGCAGGGCTGGCCCAGCAGCGTCGTCAACTTGCCCGCCAGCAGCCGCGCGCCGATGTCGCCGCTGCCGCCGGGCGGGCCGCCGATGATCATGCGAATCGGCCGGTTCGGGAACGGCGCCTGGGCCCGGGCGAGGCCAGGCATTGCCAAGCCGGCGCCGATCAGCGCGCGACGCGTGGCCATGCCGCTCAGCCCTGCGACCGCATGGCGGGCCCGTCGGGCCGGCGCAGCAGCTCGGCCTCCGGCGCCCCCGCTTCCCAGGCTGCCAGCAGCGCGTCGGGATCGACCGCGACGCCGATCGGGTTGGCGTGGAAGGCCTCGCTCTGCAGGAAGGCGGCAGCCTCCGCCTTCGTCGGATAGCAGTCGACCTGCAACTCCACCGCCGTGCCGTCCGGGTCGCGATAGTAGAGCGACAGCGTCGGCCCGTGGTTGATCGGCCGGTACGGCACGATCCCCGCCGCCTTCAGCCGCTTGTAGGTGCCCAGCAGCCCGGCGAGGTCGGTGTAGGAATAGGCGATGTGCAGCAGCCGCGCCGTCTCGAGGTCCTGCTCCGGCAGGCCGGGGACGTTGACGATGGCGAGGCGGTGATGCTCCTCGTCATAGGTCAGGAAGCACAGCCGCTCCGCCCGGTGCGCGACCCGCGCATTCAGCAGGGTGCAGTACCAGTCGATCATCGCCTGGTAGCGGGAGGTGCGGAGCACGCAATGCGCGAAGGCGTCCGGCGCGCGCGGCGCCATCGGGGCCGTGCGGCGCAGCGGCGCCTCGGCCTGGTGCGGGATGTCCATCGCTCACCTCCCGGCCCCGCTCGTTCCGGCGGGGCTCGACAGCATGCTGCGCCCGGCGCCGCGGCCGGGCAAGCATGGGTCAGGTGCGCGCGGTGGGGCGGCAGGCGGTCGCGCGCTCGATCCCGTAGGGGTCAGGATGCAGTGCGAGGCGCCCGTCCGGCCGCGGCCAGGCGGTGAGATACGCGAGCGCCACCTGCACGTCCTGCGGCGGCGTCAGCTCCATGGTGCGGCCCGTGGCGATCTGGGCGCGCAGCTGCTCGACCGGCACCTCCATGATCCAGGCGGCGACGTCGTGGATGCGCTGCACCCGGACGCAGCCATGGGAGAGGAAGCGCGACCCGCGCTCGAACAGGTGCGGGTCGCTGGTGCCATGCAGGAAGACGCCCTGGCTGTCCTCCAGCCCGATGCGGATCGGCCCCAGCGGATTGCGCGGCCCCGGCGGCTGGACCAGGCGGTTGCCGACGCGGCGGAAATTCTCGAGCGACGCGCCCTTGGCGCGCAGCTCCTGCTCGATGCTCGGCGGCACGTACCAGGGCGGGTTCAGCCGCACCGAGGGGACGGGGCTGGCCAGTTCCGGGGTGCGCGTCCGGCCGGAGCCGACGATGACGCGGGAGCGCATGACCTCCCGCCCATCCTCCAGCGCGACGAGCTCGGCGCCGGCGATGTTGACGATGATCACCTTGCCGCGGCTCGGCTCCACCGCCAGGGACCGGACCCGGCGGACGGAGGCCTGGAGCGCGGCCGAGGTGCGGCAATCCGGCGCCGAGGCATCCGCCGAGCGCAGCAGCAGCGCCGCCGGATCGGGCGGGCCGAGCGGTTCGGCGACCGCGGGCAGGGCGGGGAGGGTGGCGAGGCCTGCGAGGAGGGAGCGGCGTGTCAGGGCCATGATCAACCGGGGGGGACGGCGGGGCCGGGACAAGCCGTCCCGTCATGCCCGGAACACGCCTGCGGCCCCCGGGTTACCCCGGAATGTCGCGGCGGACCCGGCCAGCCGGAGGACCTGCCCTCGGAATACCACAGTGTGACAGGTGTTTCACCGCAACGATAGCGTTTTGGCGCAACACCTGGTGCAGAAACGCCACGCTTCTCACGCGAGCGTGATGCGGCGCGGGGGCGCCGACATCACGCCCCCTTGGCACGCCCGCCATCAGGCCCGGGCGAGGCCCATAAGATGCGCCAGATCCTTGAAGAAGATCTTCACGTGCGCCAGCGGATCCTTCCGGACGAGCTGCTTGTTCATGTAGCTCTCCCAGGTCAGGCGCTGGACGTCCTTGTCCATGCACATCTTCACGAAGTGCTCCCGGGTCCAGTCGGACCGGTACCAGAAGCGCTGCATGATCCCGAGGATCCAGAAGACCCGGCCGTGATCCTTCATGAAGCGCTTGCGGGCACCGGCCAGGGCGCGGGCGTCGCCGGTGCGCCTGAGTTCCATCACCGCATCCGCGGCCAGCCGCCCGCCGAGCATGGCGTAGTAGATGCCCTCGCCGGAGGCCGGCGCCACCACGCCGGCGGCATCGCCGGCCAGGATCACGTCCCGCCCGTTGTCCCAGCGCTTCAACGGCTTGAGGGGGATGGGCGCGCCCTCCCGCCGGATCGTCTCGGCGCCGTCGAGGCCGATGGTCTTCCGCAATTCGGCGACCGAGCCCTTCAGCGAGAAGCCCTTGTGCATGGACCCCGTGCCGATGCTGGCCGTGTCGCCATGCGGGAAGACCCAGGCGTAGAAATCGGGGGAGAGCTTGCCCTGGTACCAGACGTCGCAGCGGTCCGGGTCCCAGTCGGCGCCCGTCTTCGGGGCGCGGACGATCTCGTGATAGGCGAAGACGAAGGGCACGCGCTCCGCCCCCTTCACGCATTGCCGCCCGACCATGGACAGCGCGCCATCGGCGCCGATCACGGCATGGGTGCGGAGACGCACGGGGGGGGCGCCTTCCCCGGCGCCTTTCGGGTAGTACAGCACCACTGCGGTGCCGTCGGCGTCGCGCTCGATCTTCTCGTAGCTGCCGGTATGGCGCTCCGCCCCGGCCTCGGCGGCGCGGACGCGCAGCCATTCGTCGAACTCGCAGCGATCGACCATGCCGACATAGCCGGCGCCCTCGATCGGCATGTCGACCTTGCGGCCCTCGGGCGAGACCACCTGCGCGTTGCGGATGCGCGCGACCAGCAGGTGGTCGGGGATCTCGAAGTCGCGGATGGCGCGGGGCGGGATGGCGCCGCCGCAGGGCTTGATGCGCCCGGCCTTGTCGAGCAGGGCGACGGAGTAGCCCGCCCGCGCCAGGTCATGCGCGGCGGTCGCGCCGGAGGGGCCGCCGCCCACCACGACGGCGTCATAGGTCTCGGTCATGGCGTGCTCCCGTGTTGCAGCGCGTTGGGGCCGAAGCCGGCCGGGCGGGGGGCGTCGCCGCGCGCGACCCGCGCGGCGAGCAGGGCGGAGAGGAGGAACAGCGCCGCCTCCGCCAGGAAGACCGTGGAATAGGCCGCGGCATCGGAGGCCATCAGCCAGCGTGCCAGGTCGCAGGCGCCGGTGCCGACGATGTTGCCCAGGCCGAAGGCGACCGCCTGCGCCGCGCCCCAGAGCCCCATGCGGGTGCCCTCGCGCCCGGCCCGGCCCTGGCCGGCCAGTTGCATCATCGTGGCGATGGCGGCGGCGGCGAAGGCGCCATTGGCGGCCCCGAGCGCGAAGAAGCTGGCGCCGAGCGGGAAGCCGGGCCCGACCTGCCCGCCCGCGACCAGCACCAGGAAGGCGGCGGCCGAGGCGATGCAGCCGGCGATGGTCCAGCCCGGCAGGGACGCCATGCCGAGTCGCGGCAGGCTGCCGGCAACGGCGACCAGGATCATCCCCGCCAGCACGCCACCATGCTGCATCGAGGCGAGCTTCGTCGTCTCGCCCACCGAAAGGCCGAAGACGGTGCCGGCGAAGGGCTCCAGGATCAGGTCCTGGGCGCTGTAGGCGAGCATCGAGACGAAGACGAAGACTGTGAAGCGGCGGGCCCGGGGTTCTGCCCAGACCTCCGTCATCACGCGGCGGAAATCGGGCTTCTCGGTCGGGCGCTGCGGCGCGGCCGCGGCGCCCCGCTCGATGCCGGCGACGGCCAGCGCCGCGAGCAGCACGGCGAGGACGGAGACGCCGGCGGTGACGGTGACGAGGCGCTCGGCCGAATAGGGGTCGAGCAGCCGTCCCGTGATCGCCGTGGTGATGACGAAGCCGACGATCATCATCAGCCAGACCGTGGTGGCGGCAGCGGCGCGCCGCTGCTCCGCGACCCGGCTGGCCAGCAGCGCGAGGAGGGAGGTGCCGGCCGCGCCGACGCCGATGCCGATGGCGGTGAAGGCGAGGATGGCGGCGAGCAGCCCGAGCACCGGCGCCGCCGGCATCCAGACCACGGCGGCGGCCGCGCCGACTCCGCCCGCGCCCAGCACCGCCATGCCGCCGAGGATCCAGGGCGTGCGCCGCCCGCCCATGTCCGAGCCATAGCCCCAGCGCGGCCGGAGGATCTG
>JAIYAI010000030.1 GCA_027489135.1 Acetobacteraceae bacterium | reverse complement strand
GCCGCTCACGGAGTTGAGCACCACGTCGACGCAGCCATCGGCGTCCGGACTGCCCCATGCGGCCCGCACCGCATCGGCGAAGCCCGGGTCTCGGCTGTCCAGCACCAGCGCCGCGCCGGCGGCGCGCAGGAAGGCGCGACGGGCCGGGGTGCCGGCGGTTGCGGCCACCTCGGCGCCACGGGCGAGCGCCACCTGCAGCGCCGCGAGGCCGACCGCCCCGGCGCCGCCATGGATCAGCACCCGTTCGCCCGGAGCGATCCGCGCGCGCTCCTCGAGCGCGAGCAGGGCAGTCAGGAAGGCGACCGGCGTCGTCGCGGCGGCGGCGGCGTCCAGCCCCTCCGGCAGCAGCGCCAAGGCCTCCGCCCGGGTCAGCGCATGCGTGGCCATCGCCCGCGGCGCGATGCCGAAGACCCGGTCGCCAGGGCGGAAGCCCTCCACCCCCTCCCCGACCGCGGTGACGAGTCCGGCGCACTCCATGCCCAGCCCGTCGCCCTGCAGCGCGCCGGTGAAGCCGGAGAGCAGGATTTCCTCCGGTAGCAGGCCCTGCGCCCACATCAGGTCACGGAAGTTGAGGCCGCAGGCCTCGACCGCCAGCGCCACCTCGCCCGGCCCCGGCGCCGCCGGCGCGTCCGGTCCCCAGCGGAGCGACGCGAGTTGCCCGGGCTGGCCGATGCCGAGGCGCGACGGGCCGGCCGGGAGCGGCGGCGCCGGCAGGCCGGCGCGCAGCCGCGGCACCAGGCGACCCGTCGCGGTCAGGGTGACCTCGGGCTCGGCATCGGCTTCGGCCAGGATCTCCTGCGCCAGGCGCGCCGCTTCCTCCTCCGCTGGCAGGGCGGCGGCGAGGGTGATGCGCCGCAGCGTCAGCCCCGGATGCTCGTTCGCCAGCACGCGGCCCGCCGCGGCCAGTGCCTCCCCCGCCACACCCGCGCGCAGGATGAGGCAGAGCGACACGGCGCTGCCCTCCGCGGCGGCGGCGAGACGGCCCAGCATGGCAAGTCTTTCGGCCAGCGCCGCCGGCGTCGCCGCCTCCTCGCTCGCAAGCGCGACCAGGCCGCCGTTCCGGAGCAGGCGGGGCGGCAGGGTGGCGGCCTGGGCCAGGTCCTCCAGGGCCACCATCGCCCCGCGGGCGCCGAGCGCCGCGGCGAGCGTGCGGGCCAGCGGCGCCTCGGGCGAGGCAAGCAGGGTCACGCGCCGCAGCACGGGGGCAGCCAGAACCTCCGCGCCCGCCGGCGCCCGCGCCGCGAGCAACGCCGCCGGCCAGGGGGCGGCGGTGAGGCGTTCCGCCGCAGCGTCCTCCCAGCGCTCCGCATCGAGGGCGCCCAGCCAATCGGCAGGGCCGGGGAGAGCGGCCTGCCCGCTTTCCCACCATCGCGGATCGAGGCCGCAGCAGAGGTCCCAGACAAGCCCAGCCAACGGCTCGGCCAGCAGGAGGGTGGCGCCCGGCGCCACCGTGTGGCGGAGCGCGCCAGCAAGGTCCGTCGGCGCCCGTCCCGCCGCCCGCAACCGCGCCCCGGCGGCGATCCCGATGACAAGGTCGGCGACGATCGGCGCAGCCTCCCCGTCCAGGGGCGACCAGGTGGTCGCGGAGAACTCCACGCTGCCGGCATTCGGCGGAACCTCGGCGGCCCCGGCGCCCTCCGGCAGGGCGGCGGCGCAGTAGAGGATGCGCCGACCGCTGCCGACCAGCGCGGCGATGGCGCGCCCGGTCCGTTCGGGCGAGGCGGCGCCGATCTCGAGCACGCGCAGCGGCCGCTCGGCAGGCCAATCGGCGGCGAAGGCGCCAAGCGCGGCGGCCAGGGCGCGACCCAGCATGTCGAAGCCGGCGAGCGCGACCGGCACGGGCGGCGACGGCACGGATTCTCCCGCCAGCGCCGCTGGCAGGTGCTCCGCCGCCAGGGCGGCCCAGGCCAGTTCCGGCGCAAGGTCGGGCCGTTCGAGCAGAAGCTGCCGCCAGATCGCCTCCGGCGCGGGCAGGTCGGCATCCGGTACCGGCCGCAACCCGCCCGGACCCGCCGCGGCCAGCCCGTCGGCCTCCAGTTCGAGGAGCAGGCTGCGCGCCAGCGGCCCGATGACGGGGCCGCCGCGCTGCAGCAGCGCGCGGTGCGCAGCCGAGACGCAGAAGCCGGCGAGCAGCATGGCGTCCTCGCCGGGTGCCGCCGCGCCAGCCCGAGCGGCGGCAAGAACGGGGCCGAGCGGCAGCGATGTGGCGACAGCGCCGGGCCTGGGATCGGCGGGCAGGAGATCGACGCGGAAGGCGGCGAGAGCCGGGTCCTGCCAGCCCGGCAGCCGGATGCGCTGCAGCCAGACGCCGTCGAGCGCCGCCACCACGGCCCCGGCGGCGTCGCGCAGGACGACGTCAGCGGCCGCACTGCGGCTGCCCTCCGCGGCGAGGCGCAGCGCCGCGCGCGTGGCCGGTGCCGGCGCCCGGGTCGCGACAAGCCGGGCGATGCGCACCGGCACCATGCCCTGTCCCGGCTCCGCCGGGGCGCGCCCGGCCAGCAGGGCGATCACCGCCTGCAGCGCGGCGTCGAGCCGGGCTGGATGCAGCCGGAATCCGGCGTCGGGCGGCGCGCCGGCAGGCAGGACGAGGCCGGCCAGGGCGCGGTCGCCGCCGGCCTCCGCCGCGACGGCGTCCAGGCCGTGGAAGGCCGGCCCGTAGTCCAGCCCCACCGCCGCGGCGAGGCCACGCACGGCGTCCCCCGACACGCCGTGCCCGGACGCGAGGGCGGGCTCGGGCGGGGCCTCGGGCAGGCGCGGCAACGCCGCCACCTGGCCCGTGGCATGCAGGGTCCAGGCCGCCTCGCCCAGGCGCCGGCGGCTTTCCAGGGTGAAGCGCCCCGCGGGATCGAGGGTGCTGCGCAGTTCGCGCGCCGCGTCGCGCTCCAGCGGCAGGGCACGGAGGATGGCGAAGCCCGTCACCTCCAGCGCCGGCGCCTCCGGATGGCAGGCGGCGCCGGCGGCGAGCGCCATCTCCAGCATGGCGGCGGCCGGCAGGACGGGCTGGCCGGCCAGGCGATGGTCGCCGAGCCAGGGCTCCGCCGCCGTATCGAGGTGGCGCTGCCAGACCCCGGGCGCCGCGCCGGTCCGGAAGCCGAGCAGCGGGTGCTCGGCCGTGCGCGTCGTGATCGGCAGCGCCTCGGTGGTCGGGGTCCACCAGGTCGGCTGGCGGGCGAAGGGGGTGGCGGGCAGGCCGCGCCGCGTGGCCGGTCCGGCGAAGGCAGCACCGCCGCGCGGGTCGGCACCGCGCGCGTAGGCGCGGTCGGCGATGGCAGCGAAGGGGTCGCCGGCGAGCCCCTCGGCCTCCTCGCGCTTGTTGAGGCTGCCCAGGATCTCGGCCGCGCCGGCATCCGCCGGCATCGCGTCGCGCAGGGTCTCGCGCAGGTAGGATTGCAGGCCGGGATGCGGCCCGATCTCCAGGAAGAGGCCGGCACCCAGCAGGGCGGCGCCGCGCGCGGCCTCGGCGAAGCGCACCGGTTCGCGCAGGTTGCGCCACCAATAGGCGGGCCCGCAGTCGTCGGCCTCCAGCACCGCGCCGGTGACGCTGGAGACCATGGGGATGTGGCCCGGCCGGCCGGCGAGGCCGCCAAGGTCCGCGAGCAGCGGTGCGCGGACCGGCTCCATCGCCGCGCTGTGGAAGGCGTAGTCGAGGTCGAGCGGCTGGAAGGCCCAGCGCCGTTCCGCCGCGACCGACGCCACCCGTTCCAGCGCCGCAGCGGGGCCGGCGATGGTCAGCGCCCGCGGCGCGTTGTGCGCGGCGATCTCGATGCCCGGACCGCAATCGGCGAGCACCGGCAGCGCCTCCTCCGCCGCGGCGCCGAGCGCGGCCATGCGCCCCTGCCCCGCAGTCCTGTGCTGGTGCCGGCTGCGGGCGACGATCAGGCGCGCCGCGATGGCGAGGTCGAGCAGGCCGGACGCCGCGGCCGCCGCGACCTCCCCCACCGAATGGCCGAGGCAGACATCGGGGCGGATCCCCTGCTCCGCCAGCGCCGCGACGATGCCGTGCTGGATGGCGAAGAGCAGCGGCTGGGCGACGTCGGTCGCGGCCAGCGCTTCGGCGTCGATTCCCGCCTCCAGCCGGGCCAGCACGGACCATCCGAGATGCGGCGTCAGCGCGGCATCGGCCGCGGCGACGGCAGCACGGAAGGTCGGGCTGGCGGCCAGGGCAGCACGCGCCATGCCGGGATACTGCACGCCGTTGCCGCTGAAGACGAAGGCGATGCGCCGCGGCCGGGACGGCAGGCTCTCCTCGGGTTGCGCTGCCAGGAGTGCCGCGGCCAGCGCCCCCGGCGTCGCGCCGCGCAGGGCGAGGCGGTGCGGCAGCAGGTCGCGGTGCCGCGCCGCGCCGCGCAGCAGGGCCGGCAGCGCCGGCGCCGACGTGCCGGCGAGCCTGGCGCGCCAGGCCTCGGCGAGGCGCGTCAGCGCCGCGGCTGAATGAGCGGAGAGCAGCAGCGGTGGGGGCGCGCCCGGGGCCGTCGCCTTGCGTCGGGGACGGGGCGCAGCGCCGAGGAGCGCGCAGGCATTGGTGCCGCCGAAGCCGAAGCTGTTGACGCCGACGACGGCGCGCCGCGGATCGGGCAGGGCTTCCGCCACCGTGGCCGGCCGCAGGCCGAGGCCGTCGAAGTCGATCGCCGGGTTGGGCGTGGCGCAGTGCAGGCTGGGCGGGATGGCGCCCCGCTCCAGCACCAGCATCGCCTTGGCCAGCCCGACGAGGCCGGAGGCGGGCTCGGTATGGCCGATATTGGTCTTGGCCGAGCCGATCGGCAGCGGTGCGGCGCCGGCGGCACGGCGGGCGCGCCCGATGGCGCCGCCGATCGCCGCGGCCTCGATCGGATCGCCGGCGGCGGTGCCGGTGCCATGCGCCTCGAAATAGGCGATGCGCGCGGGCGCGGCGCCGGAGCGCGCCAGCACCTCCTCGATCAGCGCCTGCTGCGCCGCGCCGCTGGGCAGGGAGAGGCCGACGGTGCGGCCTGCCGCGTTGCTCCCCGTCCCGAGGATGACGGCGCGCACGGCATCGCCCGCGGCCAGCGCGTCCTCGAGCCGCTTCAGGACGAGGACGACCCCGCCCTCCGCCCGGACATAGCCGTCCGCCGCAGCGTCGAAGGCGCGGCAGCGACCGGTCGGCGAGAGCATCCCCGCCTTGGCGAAGCCGAGGAAGGGATAGGGCGAGAGCAGCAGGTTCACGCCGCCCACCACCGCCGCCGGCAGCCGCCCCGCGCGCAACTGCTCCGCCGCGAGATGCAGCGCGACGAGGCCGGAGGAGCAGGCGGTGTCGATGGTCTGCGCCGGGCCGCGCAGGTCGAAGACGTTGCCGATGCGGTTGCCGAGGATCGAGAGCGCGCCGCCGGTCATGAACCAGCGGTCGCCGGACGAGGGATCCGCCAGGCGGAGATCGCCGTAGTCGGTCAGCGAGGCCCCGACGAAGACCCCGGTGCCGCTGCCGGCCCAGGCGGAGGGCGGCGTGCCGCTGTCTTCCATGGCCTCGTGCGCCAGTTCCAGCAGCAGGCGCTGCTGGGGGTCCATCTCCGCCGCCTCGCGGGGAGAGATGCCGAAGGCCGCGGCGTCGAAGCCGCTGACGTCGCCGAGCGTGCCGGCGGCGAAGCTGTAGGTCCGGCCAGGCTCGCCACGGCGGGGATGCAGGAAGGCGGCCTGGGTGAAGCGCTCGGGCGGGACGCTGGTGACGGCGTCGCCACCGTTCGCCAGCAGCGTCCAGAAGGCGTCGAGGTCGGCCGCGCCGGGCAGCCGGCAGGCGGCGCCGATGATGGCGATGGCGGCGCCCTCCCGGGGGGGGCGGCGCCGCCCCCGGCCCGTATCCGCCAGGCTCATGCCGAGGTCGGATCCGCCGCGGCGAGCGTCGGAGCAGAGGCGACCGGCGCAGGCAGGGGCCGCGGCAGCCCGCTGGACCGGGCGCGCCCCTTGCCGGCGGTGGCGGCGCGGGCGGCGACGGCCTGCTCCAGCACATCCTCGACGACGGCGAAATGCGCCGACCAGGAGGGCGGCTGCCAGTCGGCCAGGCGGGCGACCTGCGCCGCCCGCCGGGACGACTCGGGCCGGGCGTAGTCCAGCACGGCGTCGCGCCAGGCCGGACCGTCCATCGGGTCTAGCATCTCCGCGACGGGGCCAGCGACTTCCCGCATGACCGGCAGGTCCGAGCAGATCACGGGCACGCCGGCGGCCAGGGCCTCCGCGACCGGCAGGCCGAAGCCCTCGGCGAAGCTCGGGAAGAGGAGGGCGCGCGCGCCGGCGATGAGCGGGGCGACGGCGGCATCGGGCAGCGGGCCAAGCTCCTCGACCACGCCCTTGAGCGCCGGGCAGCGGTCGAGGAGGTCGAGGATGTTCTCGTTCTCCCAGCCGCGGCGCCCCACCAGGACCAGGCGCGGCGGCCGTCCCACCGTCTCCGCCAGGCGGCGCCAGATATGCAGGAGCAGGAGGTGGTTCTTGCGCGGCTCGATCGTGCCGAGGCTGAGGAAGTAGGGGCTGCGCGGCGGTTCTCCGGCCGGCAGGCCCGAGAGCGGCCCAGAGGCTGGCGCGGCAACGCCCGCCGCGACCCCACCGACGCCGAGCGGGGCAATGCCGATCGGCGCTGCCGCGGCGGGCAGGTAGGCGCGCAGCACCTCCGCCGTGGCGAAGGAGTTCACCAGGATCGCATCGGCGACCGAAGCGGTGGTCGCCAGGCGCCGGGCATGTCGCCCGACCTGGGCGGGCCGGGCGTATTCGGGATGGCTCAGCGGGATGAGGTCGTGCACCAGCGGCACGAAGGCGGCGCCGGCATCGCGCAGCCGGGCGATCGGTGCTTCCTTGTCGAGCGCCCGATGCGAGACGAGGAGGAAGACCACCCGGCGATGGCGGGCGATCACCCGGTCCAGCATCATGCGCCCGGCGCCCAGCGCGAGGCTCGCCTGCATGCGGCCGGCCAGACGGAGCGCACGACCGAGCGCCTCGCCCGCGGCCTGCGGCCCGCGCTGCCAGCAGGCCGACAGGGCCTCGACGAAATCCGCGACCTGACCGCGCGGCACGGCCGCGAACCATCCCCAGGGGCTCTGGACGGCGAAGGTGCAGTTGGCGGCGGGGCGGGCGAGATAGGCCTGCGCATAGGCCATCTCGACACGATCGATGCCCGAGGGTACGGGCCGGCGCACGGAGAGGATCAGGCGGGAGACATCCAGGACTACGTGCATGGATGTCCCGCCATCGGCTCGGTGCTCCCGTCTTGGCGCGCGGCCGGCGAGCCCATGAACCATCCTGGTTCAGATCGCATCCGCTACGCGAATGACAGCGCTATGACCGCCGACCAACTACCGCGCACCGCAACTGCGGGTCAACCGGCTTATCCAATCCGGCGGCCCGCGCCCGTAGAAAACGTGGTCTCTCCAGGCGCTCTGGTTGTGTAAGAAATAGTCATGGCAGCCGGCTTTTCGGAAATGCCGCCCCCTGAGGACCCATTGTTATGGAGGCGATACGGTGAGCATCTGGAAGCGGCCCTTCGGCCCGGACAGCTTCTGGGCTGCCCATGAGGGCACCCTCCCCGGGCTGCTCGGGCTGCGCCTGACCGAGATCGGCCCGGACTTCCTCCGCGCCGAGATGCCGGTCGATCACCGCCACATCCAGCCGCACGGGATCCTGCACGGCGGCGGCAGCGTGGTCGTGACGGAGACCATGGGGTCCTTCGCCGGGGCCATGGCCGCGCCCGAGGGACACCGCGTGGTCGGCGTGGAGGTCAATGCCAACCACCTCGCGCCGGTGCGCAGGGGCGACAGCGTGACGGCCTTCTGCCGACCCATCCGCCTCGGCCGCAGCCTGCAGGTCTGGGAGATCGAATTGCGCCGCGGCGACGGCACGCTGACCTGCGTATCCCGCCTCACGACCGCGGTGCAGCCGATACGCGCGGAGGCCTAGGCATGGCCTTCGCACATCGCATCGGCGCCACGCGGCACGTCTTCGACGACCTGCGCGTGCTGCTCGCGCGCGCAACGCCCTTCCGCTCCGGCGATGCCCTGGCCGGGGTCGCGGCGGAGAGCGCGGAGCAGCGCATCGCGGCGCAACGCGCCCTCGCCGACCTCCCGCTCCGCCATTTCCTGTCCGAGGCCGTGATTCCCTACGAGACGGACGCGGTGACGCGGCTGATCATCGACCGCCACGATGCCTCAGCCTTCGCGCCCGTGGCGCACCTGACGGTGGGCGGCTTCCGCGACTGGCTGCTGTCGGAGGCCGCGACACCGGCCTCGCTGGCCGCCCTCGCGCCTGGACTGACGCCCGAGATGGCGGCAGCCGTGAGCAAGATCATGCGCCTCTCGGACCTCGTCGCCGTCGCGGCGAAGTGCCGCGTCGTCACGCGCTTCCGCAACACCATCGGGCTGCAGGGCAGGCTCTCCATCCGCCTGCAGCCGAACGACCCGACCGACGACCCGCGCGGCATCGCGGCGCAGATCGTCGACGGCCTGATGTTGGGCGCCGGCGACGCGGTGATCGGCATCAACCCGGCGACCGACAGCGTCGAGGCGACGATCCGCCTGCTCGAGCTCATCGACGGCGTGCGCGAGCGCTGCGCCATCCCGACCCAGTCCTGCGTGCTGGCGCATGTCACCACCAGCCTGCTGGCAATCGAGCGCGGCGCGCCGCTCGACCTGGTGTTCCAGTCGATCGGCGGGACCGAGGCGGTGAACACCAGCTTCGGCGTCACCCTGCCCCTGCTGGCCGAGGCGCGCGAGGCGGCGCTCTCGCTGAAGCGCGGCACGGTCGGCAACGACGTCATGTATTTCGAGACCGGCCAGGGCTCGGCGCTCAGCGCCGATGCGCATCACGGCTGCGACCAGCAGACCATCGAGGCGCGGGCCTATGCCGTGGCACGCGAATACAAGCCATTTCTTGTGAACACCGTGGTTGGTTTCATCGGCCCGGAGTATCTGTACGACGGGAAGCAGATAACCCGGGCCGGGCTGGAGGATCATTTCTGTGGCAAACTACTCGGCCTGCCGATGGGGGTGGACGTCTGCTACACCAACCACGCCGAGGCCGATCAGGACGACATGGACGCGCTGCTCACCCTGCTCGGCGTGGCGGGCGTGACCTATGTGATGGGCGTTGCGGGCGCGGACGACGTGATGCTGGCCTACCAGAGCACCTCCTTCCATGACGGGCTGTCGGTGCGCGCGGCGCTGGGCAAGCGGCCGGCGCCGGAATTCGAGGCCTGGATGGAACGCATGGGCATCGGCGAGGGCACGCGCGACCTGCCGGAGGCCCTGGCCCCGGCACTGCTGGGGGCGGCATGAGCACTCCCACCGCCCCCGCACCGGGCGTGACCGAACCCACCGCCCCCGCACACGGCGCGACCGAACCCTCCGCCCCCGCGCCGGGCTGGGCGGCGCTGCGGCGCATGACGCCGGCGCGCG
Organism: Acetobacteraceae bacterium; assembly: GCA_027489135.1. Lineage (GTDB taxonomy): Bacteria > Pseudomonadota > Alphaproteobacteria > Acetobacterales > Acetobacteraceae > JAIEOP01. Next base: position 16,338 of record JAIYAI010000030.1, on the reverse strand, counting down.
TCGCGCTCGGCCGCGCCGGCAACGCGCTGCCCACCGGCGCGCATCTCGACTTTCAGGAAGCCCATGCGCGGGCGCGCGACGCGGTCTGGTCCGTGCTGGACGCCGAGGCGCTGGCGGCGGCGCTGGGCACGCTCGGCCTGCCGGTGCTGCGGGCGGCGAGCCGGGCCGCCAACCGGCGCGACTACCTGCTGCGGCCCGATCTCGGGCGTCGCCTGGCGGAACAGGACCACGCCGCCCTTGCCGCGCAGCGCCGGGACGACCTGCCGCTGGTCTTCGTCGTCGCCGACGGGCTATCGGCCACCGGGGTACAGGCCGCCGCGCCGGCGGTGATCGCGGCGGCTGTGCCGAGGCTGCGTCAGGCTGGCGTGCCGGTCGGGCCGGTGGTGATCGCCACCCAGGCGCGGGTCGCGCTCGGCGACGCCATCGGCGCGGCGCTCGGCGCGGGGATGGTCGCGGTGCTGATCGGCGAGCGGCCCGGCCTGTCGGCACCGGCCTCGCTCGGCGTCTATCTCACGCTCGATCCACGGCCCGGCCGCACGGATGCGGAGCGCAACTGCATCTCCAACGTCCGGGAGGGGGGGCTGAGCGCGGAGGCCGCGGTGGAGACGCTGGTCTGGCTGGTGCGCGAGGCCGGGCGGATCGGTGCCACCGGCGTCGCCCTGAAGGACATGCGGCCGGCGGGACCGGCGCTGCCGCCGCCGGCATGATCGCCGTCACCCGCACGATCCACCTCGACGAGGCGGAGCTGCACGAGGATTTCCTGCGTGCCTCCGGCCCCGGCGGGCAGAACGTCAACAAGCTGGAGACGGCGGTGCAGCTGCGCTTCGACGCCGCCGGCTCCCCCAACCTGCCGGAGGCCGTGCGGGCGCGGCTGCTGCGCCTCGCGGGACATCGCGCCACCAAGGACGGCGTGGTGGTGATCACCGCCCAGCGCTTCCGCACCCGGGAGCGCAACCGCGCGGATGCGCTGGATCGGCTGCTGGAACTGATCCGCGAGGCCGCGGCGCCGCCCCCGCCGCCACGCCGGCCGACCAAGCCGACGCGAGCCTCGAAGGAACGGCGGCTGGAAGGCAAGACGCGGCGCGCGACCGTCAAGGCGATGCGGGGACGGCCGGCTGGGGATTGAGCCCCCGCCTCAGCCGCCCGTGATCGCCGCCTCCGGAATCTCGAATCGCTCCGCGCCGATGGCGATGCGGAAGAGGTCGTCGTCCTTCCGCGCCGCAAGCCCGGCGCCGGTCGGGCGGCCCCCTGCGAAGGCGATCACCCGGCTGCCGCCATCGGGCCAGAAGACCGTGACCTCCGCCGCGCCGGACCCGCGCCGCACCACGCGGAAGCGGCATTGCGCCATGGGCTGCGCGGCGGACCGGGCACAGGGAATGGTGCCGGTGGCGTGGAAGCGCGTGCCGGCGACGCGGGCATCCTGCGGGGGTGCGGCATGCGCCTCGCCGCCGGTGATGCTGACCCGCAGCGTGAAGTCGGACCGCGTGCCGCGCCGCGCCACGGCGCGGACCTGGAAGACCTGGATCATGTAGTCGCCCGTGGCGGTCAGCCGGATCGCGGCGGTGTTGCCCTCGGCCTCGCCCCGATGCACCGCCGCGTCGCGGCCGGGCACGGCGCCGGGTGCGAAGACGTTGAGGTAGACGCTGTTGCGCCGGTCCTCCAGCGCGACGTGCAGCACCTGCCCCGCCTGGGCGCCGAGCGTGTATTCGATGCTGTCGTCGCCGGCGATGCGGTCGCGGATGGTGGTGCCGGTGGCGCCGCGTTCGAAATGCACGCGCTCCCGGTGCACCGTCTCGGCGGCCGCGGTCGCGGCCAGCAGGCCGAGAGCTGCGGACAGGCAGGCAAGGCGTCGCATACGGGGCTTCCTTCGGCGTCGCCGCCACTATGTCCCGCACCGGCTGGCCGGCCTAGACTCGCGGGGAGTGTCCAAGGGGGAGACCACCATGCTGACCATCCACGGCGTCGCGCGCAGCCGCGGCTTCCGCTGCCTCTGGGCGGCCGAGGAGGCCGGCATCCCCTATCGCCACGACCCCGTCCCCTTCGGCCCGGAGGGATCGAAGGGTGCCGCCTATCTGGCGATCAATCCGAACGGCAAGCTGCCGGCGATGACCGATGGCGACCTCGCGCTGTTCGAGTCCCTGGCCATCAACATGCACATCGCCGGCAAGGCCGGCGCGCCGCTGCTGCCCGGCGGGGACGACGGCGCGCGCGCGCTGCAATGGACGCTCTGGGCCGCCACCGAGGCAGAGCCCAACGCGATGCAATGGGCCTACCACACCTTCATGCGCCCGCCCGAGCAGCGCGACCCGGCGCAGGCCGCCGCGGGGGCGGAGGCGCTGCGCCAGCGGCTGGCGGTGCTGGAAGCCCATCTCGCCGACCGGCCTTTCCTGCTCGGCCCGGGCTTCACCATCGCCGACTGCAACCTGGCCGGGGTGCTTTACGCAAGCTGGTTCAACAAGTTCGACTACGACGCATTCCCGAAGGTCGCCGCCTGGCTGGAGCGCTGCCTGACCCGCCCCGCCGCGCTGAAGGCGCGCGCGCTGCGCGAGGGCTGACGGTGGCGCGTGCAGCCGGCCCGACGGCGAAGGACCGCGCGGCGCTGGTCGCGGCGGCACAGCGCCTGGATGCGCTCGGCTTCATGCCGAGCAAGTCGGGCAACCTGTCGCTGCGCACGCCGCGGGGCTTCCTGATCACGCCCTCCGGCCTGCCCTACGCGGAGACCACGGCGAAGGACCTGGTGGAGGTGATGCCGCACGGGACGGTGGTGGCGGGGCAGCGGGCGCCGTCCTCCGAGTGGCGCCTGCACGCGGCGGTCTATGCCGACCGGCCGGAGGCGGCGGCGGTGGTGCATACCCACAGCCCCTTCGCCACGGCGCTATCCTGCGCACGGCAGGGCATCCCGCCGTTGCACTACATGATCGTGCTCGGCGGCGGGGCGGATATCCGCTGCGCGGAGTACGCGACCTTCGGCACCCAGGCCCTGGCGGAGCGCTGCGTCGCGGCGCTGGCGGACCGGCGCGCGGTGCTGCTGGCGAACCACGGCGTGGTCGCCTTCGGGCGCAGCCTGAACGGCGCGGTGGTGCTGGCGATGGAGGTGGAGAACCTGGCGCGGCAATACCTGGCGCTGAAGGCCGCCGGCCTGCCACCGGTGCTGCTGAACGACGCCGAACTGGCCGAGACCATGGCGCAGTTCGGCGGCTACGGGCGGGCCGGCTGAGACCCGCCCGCCCCAGCCTCGCTATCGGAAGTTCAACGCCTCGATCGAGCAGGTCTCGACGCCGCGGCGCTCGACGCTGCGGCCATTGGCGTAGACCACCCGGATGTCGACCGTGCAGGTGCGGCCCTGCGGCAGCCGGACGTCGATGTAGGAGCCCGGCGGCAGGGTATTCTGGCCGAGCCGGTCCGGGCCCCAGTTCTGTTCGGTGCTGAGCGAGACGTAGAGCTCGTTGATCACCTGGCCGCCCTGATTGACGAAGCGGAAGCTGGGGTTGCCGGCCTGGCGGGAACTGCCGCCGCCGCCGCTGCCGCCCCAGACGATGGTGGTGAGCTGGCAGGCATTGACCTGGCGGCGTTCCTCCGCCCGGCCGCCCTGATAGACGACGCGGATGTCGAGCACGCAGTCGGTGAAGGGCGGCTGCACCCAGAAGGACTGACCCGGCGGCAGGACGTTGCGGCCCAGGAAGTCCGGGCCCCAGCTGCTGACGCGCGACGAGGACACGTAGATCTCGTCGATCTGCTGACCGGTATTGTTCACGAGGTTGAAGCGGTTCTGCGCCGCGGCCGGAGAGGCCCAGGCGGCCACCCCCAGCAGAAGACCGAACAGCAGAAGCAGGCGCGCGCGCATCCATTCCCTCCCCGCATGCGAACCGACCATGGCGCAGCCGGGTCCGCGGTGCGCGCAACGATCACAAGGCAGCGTATCACGCGGAAGGTAAAGGAAAAGAGAGTGCGCGACGCGCCGCTCATTCTTTCGGGTGATCGACGCCGGCCCGCGCGATGGTGGCGCCGCCCCCGCGCCGCTGCTAGCTTTCGGGCATGAATCCATCCGGCCTCCAGGGGACGCTTGCCGGGCGCCCCTCCTGGCGCGTGGCGCTGCTGGCCGCGACGCTGCTCTCCGCCTGCGCGGCCGGCAGCGACCGCGGGCCGCGCAGCCCCTCCGGGCAGGCCGTCACCGGGGTCTTCGGCAACTACCTCGTCGGCCGTCACGCAACCGCCGAAACCGACACGAGAGTTGCCGCCGACAGCATGCTGGCCGCGCTGCGCGTCGATCCCGACAACCCCGAGATCCTGGCCCGCGCCTTCCTGGCGACCTTGCTCGATGGCCGCTCGGACGCGCTGCGCCTGGCCAGGCGCCTGCCGGAGAACCCCTCCGCCGCCCTGTTGCTGGCCGGCGCCGATGCGCAGGCCGGCCGCTGGGAGCGGGCGGAGCAACGCCTGCGCCAGCTCGGCCGCGCAGGCCCGATCCAGGTACTGCAGCCGACGCTGCTCGCCTGGGTGCAGTTCGGCCGCGGCCAGACCGACGCGGCTCTGACCACGCTGCGGCCGCTGGTGGAGGGCAACCGCATGCGTGCGGTCAACGCCCTGCATGCCGCACTGATCGCAGACATCGCCAATCGCCCGCGCGACGCCGAGCGCTTCGCCCGCATGGCGGTCGCCGATCAGCCCAACCCGCCCTGGCGCCTCGCGGTGCTGGCGGCGGGCGTGCTGTACCGCGCCGGCAAGACGCAGGAGGCGCAGCGCCTGCTGGACCAGATCGCCGCAGGGGGGGACGACACGGCGCTCGCCGCGCTCTCCGCCCAGCGCGCCAACCTGCTGGCCAACCGCTCCGTCACCTCGCCCACCGACGGCATGGCGGAGGCCTATGCCGCGCTCGCCGGCGCGCTGCGCCAACAGGCGATCAGCGACCTCGGCCTCGTGCTGGCGCAGCTGTCGCTCCGGCTGCGCCCCGGATTCGCCCCCGCCCTGGTGATGATCGCCGACACCCTGGCCGACGAGGAGCACGAGGAGCAGGCGCTCGAGGCGCTGGACCGCGTTGCATCCGACGATCCGCTCGCCCCGGTGGTGGCGCTGCGCCGCGCCGTGCTGCTCGACAAGATGGACCGGTTGGACGACGCGGTGGCCACGCTGCGTCGCGTCGGCGCCGCCTATCCCGACAAGCCCCAGGCCCCGGCGCGGTTGGGCGACCTGCTGCGCGGCCGGAGCCGCTTCGCCGAGGCCGCGGTCGCCTACGACGACGCCATCGCGCGGATCGGCCAGCCCGGGCCGCGTGACTGGCCGGTCTTCTACGCCCGCGGTATCGCCCGCGAGCGCTCCGGCGACTGGCCCCGGGCGGAGGCCGATTTCCTGAAGGCGCTCGAGCTCGCGCCCGAGCAGCCCTACGTGCTGAACTACCTCGGCTACTCCTGGGCCGACCAGGGCAGGAACCTCGACCGCGCCAAGGCCATGCTGCTGCGCGCGACCGAGCTTCGACCGCAGGACGGCAATATCGCCGACAGCCTGGGCTGGGTGCTGTATCGCCTCGGCGACCATGCCCAGGCGGTGACCTGGCTGGAGAAGGCCGTCGAGCTCGAGCCTCGCTCCTCGGTGATCAACGACCATCTCGGTGACGCCTACTGGGCGGTGGGACGGCGCAACGAGGCGCGCTTCCAGTGGCGGCGTGCCGCCGCGCTCGACCCCGAGCCCGAGGAGGCGCCGAAGATCGAGGCCAAGCTGCGCGACGGCCTGCCCGATCCCAGCGCCAACACGGCGCAGCGCCAGCCGTGAGCGAGGCGGCCGCGGCCGCGGAGCCGGCCCCGGCAAAGGTCAACCTGCACCTGCACGTCACCGGCCGGCGCGCCGACGGCTACCACCTGCTCGACAGCCTGGTGGTCTTCGGACCCGTCGGGGACCGCGTCGCGGCGTTGCCCGCCGCCGCGGGCCTCGACCTGGTGCTCGACGGGCCGGAGGCCGGGATGCTGGCGGCGGAGCCCGACAACCTGGTGCTGCGCGCCGCGCGCGCCCTGGCGGCGGAGGCCGGCATCGCCGACCCGGCCGCCACGCTGCGGCTGTCCAAGCATCTGCCGGTCGCCAGCGGCATCGGCGGCGGATCGGCCGATGCCGCCGCGGCGCTGCGCGCGCTCGATACGCTGTGGGGCACGGCGCTGGGCGCGGCACGGCTGGCGCGGATCGCGGCGACACTCGGCGCCGACGTACCGGTCTGCATCGCCTCCCGCCCCGCGGTGATGCAGGGCATCGGCGAGATCCTGCGCCGCGCGCCGCCGCTCCCTGAATTCGCCCTGCTCCTGGTGAACCCGCGGCTGCCGGTGCCGACGCCGGCGGTGTTCAAGGCGCGTGCGGCATCGGGGGCCGGCTTCTCCCCACCGGCGGCACTGCCCGCGGCGGGCTGGGCGGATGCACCGGCGCTTGCGCGCGACCTGGCGGCGCTCGGCAACGATCTGGAAGCGCCGGCGATCGGCCTCTGCCCACCGATCGCCGAGGTGCTGCACGCAATCCGCACCCGCCCCGGCTGCCTGCTGGCGCGGATGAGCGGCTCGGGGGCGACCTGCTTCGGCCTGTTTGCCGATGCCGCCGAGGCCAGGGCCGCGGCGGCGGCGCTACCGAAGGCCTGGTGGTGTGCGGCAGGCCCAGTGGGGTCAGGCCCCTTTACGGACCGGCCGGGCAGCCCCTAATCGGGGGCGCCACGCTGGGGCGTAGCCAAGTGGTAAGGCAGCGGATTTTGATTCCGCCATTCCCAGGTTCGAATCCTGGCGCCCCAACCAGCATCCAATAACGCAGCAATTTCAAAGGAGTAAAGAGGCGCTCGACGGAGAGCTTCGCACTATGTGTAGCAGCCTTGTGTTGGCTTCCTTGGGGGCAAGGAGGCGCACCAGCGAGTCGTCTGCCAACCCCACCGGTTCGCGCTTAAGGGTCCGTTAGGGTCCAGGCAGCGCGAGCCAGCCCTTTAAGTAAGCACCAAGCAGTGCTGCGGCTACGCTGCCTGCTAGGGCAACGAACCAAGAGGCGATGCCAGGGCCAACACGGGTGAGAAACCCAACTGGTCGCGGACCGAGGTGAACAATTGCCTGCGAGAGATAGTTGGCATTGATCCACGCAATAAACATGATCAGGCCAATCAGAAAACCCATGAAAATCGCGCGCGTAATGATAGATTCAAGACTAGGAAGAAATACTATGCCGCCAGCAAGGATAAGCTGATTTATACCAAAGCCGAATTTTCTTACGGACGTTACATAAGTTTTCTCAAATCTCTTTACAACTACCTTCAATCGCTCCATCATACCAAGCACCCATGACTCATCTGGCCCTTGGGTCATGATTAGATTTAAATGCGGACCGAACTCGACTTGAGCAATCCTGTTTAGTCCGTTTCGGACATGCTCCTGAGCGTAGAGCTTGACTATCTTCGCCTTACCAGAGAGAGCGTTATGTTTAGAAAATTCGTCGAAATACGCGGATTGTTCGGTTTCACAGGTTATTGTTATGATGAGTCTCGCGTTTTTGAAATCCTGCTGAATCATATTGCCCAGCGCAATTATTTGATCCCGGTCTATGTCGATAGGCCCAACATGATAGCGAGCCGTATGAAGCTGATCTGCAGAATGGTCCGGCTCTAAAATTGAATCGTCGGGAGAATCGTGCGGAAAAAGCGAGAAGGTGCCCGCCGTTCCAATACTAGTCTGCCACCGCCCTTCAAGATTTCCTTTAGAGTTAAGCATAGCCGAAGCATTTAGGTTTCCATAGTCGACCTCTGCCTGTCCCGTATTAACTGATCCAGTCAGAAGGATTTTTTGGCCGTCAAAAGTTCCAGATATGTCGAAAACCACCACGCCAAGATTCGAGTCGTTAAACCGAAAAATTCCCTTAAGGGCATGATCTGGCCCCTCTATTTCGACAAACAGATTCCCAGTGTTGGTACCAAACGCTCTACCAGCCCAAAGCTTACTCAGCGGCATTCCTGAACTCCCGTTCTCGTGCGTAAGCGTTACAGCATCGCCCGCTATGCGCAACGAGTATCTCGGACTTGGGAGGCCGATCACTGCACCGATAAGCACCGGGCGAGCACGTTCCGCACTGCTGCAGCCGTCCAGGCACCGCCCCGGGGCGTCTTGATGCCCTTGTGTGCGAGCCGCGCAGCGATCTGGCGCAGAGACATGCCCTCGCCCTGCATCTGGCGGAGCATCGGCGCTACACCAGCCGCGAAGGCATCGGCGCCCTTCCGCCCAGCCTGAGCACCCAGCGTGCCATCAACCACCGGGCCACCCCGCCAGCCGCCGAGCTTCGTCCCCCGAGCCTTTGCGGCAGCGAGCGCCGCCTTTGTCCGGGCAGAGATAGCTCGCGCCTCTTCTTCCGCCACCAACGCCATAATCCCGATGGTGAGGCGGTTTGCGGTGGGCATGTCGCATGCGATGAAGTCCACCCCAGCCTTCTGCAGGCCAAGGAGAAAGTGCGCGTCGCGCGCCAGTCGGTCGAGCTTGGCGATGACCAGCGTGGCGCCGGTGAGGCGGCAAAGGTCCATCGCCTTTGCAAGTTCAGGGCGATCCGACTTCCGTCCGCTCTCGACCTCTACGAAGTCGGCAAGGACCGTCCAGTTACCGCCGTTGAGGTAGTTGGCCACCGCCTCGCGCTGAGCGTCCAGGCCGAGCCCGCTGCGGCCTTGGCGGGCGGTGCTGACGCGAAAGTAGGAAACGAAGCGACCGTCAGCCATCTGTATAAACCCTTACTACGTTCGTTGTCAGAGTTTATACATTCTTGACCAGCAGAGCGCAACAACAGTCGATCGTCTCGAACGTCTAGATATTGCGACGTCGATTGTGCTGTGATATAATTCACACATTGCGGCAATCACGCCACAGAAGCCGAAGACCGATGCCTCTCCCTCCATCCCGCCGCCGATACCGGCGCCTCGCCGCCCCCGAAGAAGCCCAGCTTGTCTCGCTCTGGGAAGGTGGCGCGCTGAGTGCCGAAGACTTGGCGTGCCGCTTCGGCATGAGCCGCAGGGGCATCCAAGCCGCGCTTACCCGCCTTGGCGCGGTCAAGGGGCGGTCCGCTGATGAAGCTGTCATTGCGGCCACTCAACGGACCTTGGCTGCCCTGCCACCCCTTCCCAGCGATCCCGCCGAACGCATCCACAATGCTCGGGAAGCGGCTTACCGTGATGCCGTCCGCCTACAGCAGCTTGCCATGGCAGCGGCGGAGGAAGCGGCACAGGAACTCGGAGGGGTCGCGTCCATCAGGGTGCTCGCCAAGGTCGCGGATGTCATCGCTAAGGCGCGTGTGGTCGTGTGGTCGTCACTCAACCTGGACGGCAAGATGCCGGTGAACGAAGGCGACCTTCCAGAACTGCCCGTGCGCGATCTCACGGACGAAGAGGTTGCGGCGATCCGGGATCAGCAGTCCCTTGATGACGAAGAGCTTGGAAGGACACCGCCACCGCCGGAGCCTCACGAGGAAAACGAGATTGTGGAAGAAGGCGGGCCGCTGATCGGGGTCGGGCAGGCACCAATGGAAAGGGTCGGGGGCGACGATGGCCCACTGTAACCTCCCCAGCGTTCCGACCGATCTCCTGACATGGGTCACGTTTGCCTGGGTCGGTGGTGGCCTAACGCTCGCTGAAGCCGCAACCGATCTCGGCGCCACCGTTCCAGAGCTTGCGGAAGCCTACGGGACCTGGGGCATCAACCCGGGCGACTACGGTGCATTCATCGCCTGGATCGAAGCCGATCCGGCACGGGCGCGGGCATGGTCGATCATCCTCGGCAACGAAGGCGTGCCGCTGCCAGCGGTGCCTTGCCGCCAGAGGCGAAGTCCTAGAGGCATCGCTGAGGCTGGACCCTGATGCCGATGAACTGCCCGGCCGAAATTCGTTCGCCCATTGTGTGATCTGACAGGGGCGACGCCGCTATAATGGACGATAGCAAACGGACCACCGCAGCCGCCGCTCGGCATCCTATCTCCAGGCACAGTCGCGCAGCGGAACTGAGTAACCCCTTTGAGTTTTGATATCGAAACAAATATTCTGAAACTCAGCTCTTCTGCCGCCTCAGCGACTGGACCAGCATCGTTCAGGCGCGGCGGCTAGTATGTGTAGATCGATGTTCTCTCTGCCGCTTCCTCCCTCAACGAGCGTCCTCTCAGCTGTATTCCGTCGCCATTCGATGAACCCAGACCGATCATCTCGACCATCTGTGCGCCGCCCAAAGACCAGCACGGTCATCACCAGCGCCCAGATGCTCGACGCACTCAACGCCATCGCCTTTGCGGATGCTCGCGGCACGCCGCTCAACACTGCCGTCACAATCAATCTGCAAGGTGCCGAGGTTATCACCACCAGCCCAAGCGACCCGGCGACCGCCACCACCTTTCGGCGCACGATCCAGGCCGCCCTTCAATCGGTTGCCAAGCGATTCCAGGTCGGGCTCGCCTACATCCTGGCGTTCGAGAACCCCCCTAAGGGCGGCCCCGGCCTCCACTGCCACGCCGTTGTTCACGGCCCCCGCGATCCCACCCTGCATGCCGCCTTCCGGGATGCCCTAGCCGTCGAGTTCCAACGCCGCTTCCGGTGGGCATCCCTCCGCCACGCCGCCCTCTACACCCCATTCCAGGTCGAGCCCGCCCAGCTCGGCTTCCGCTCGGCACACCGGGTGCTCGGCTACAACACGAAGGCCAGCGAGCAAGCCTTCCGCGATGCCGCTCTGGCCGCTCCCGGCCCCTGCGCCTTCCACGTCCAGCACCTTGTCGTCCCCAAACCGCAGGGGCGCATCACCGGGCCACGCATCGTCATCGCCCAGGCGATCGATAGCGCCCGCCGCCGTCTCGCCCGCTTCGATGATCGCGCGACGCTCACTAACCCATTCCAGCACGTTCACGACTGGCACGCGCGCCTGAATGACAAGCTCCGTCGCCTGTTCGTCCGGGCTGATGCGGAACATGCGATGCAGGGGCATTTCGCCAGGGCGACCGCCGGTCTGCGTGCATTTTCTGCTTTCTGCGTCGATCGCTGCCACGTTGAGTTCTGCGCGACCGCGCCGGCCTCGGGCCCCACTCATCGTCTGCGCTGGCCTACGGGGCCACCAGCGCCGCCCCGCATTCACCCGGCATCCATTCCAACACCCTCAGGAGTTCTCGCATGTCCCCCGTCAAGATCATCACCACCCAGGAGGCCGAAGAGCTGGTCACCAGCTCCAAGACTCTTCGCCACAACCACGCCGAGTCAGTCGCGGTCACGCGTATTGACGCCTTTAACGATGTCCTCGGCTTCTTCGCCGTCCTGCATGTCTCGCGCGACGCCGCGATCCTGATCCGGCGCGAACCCACCGCTGCGGAGCGCCGCGCAGCCGAGCAAGCCGAAGCTGCCGAACGCAACCGCCAAGCTGTCCTCGCGCGCCTGCGTGCCGAAGAGGCTGAAGCCTCGCGCGAACGCCCCGCGACGAACTACGGCTGACGGTCATGCCTCACGCCTTGATCGTCCCCCGCCAGGAAGCGGAAGCCCGGATGCAATCACTACCGGGCGCCCGCTTGACTGGCGTAGTCGGACCAAATGCAGTGCTGTCGATCCCTGATCCGCTGCCCGACCCCGACCCGCCGCCCACCGCGTCCAGCCATGCCCAGCAAGCCAAAGGGTTGGTCAACCTGCCCGACCTGAAGCTTCCCGGGCGGAGTCCTGCGCAACAGCCGCCAGGGGTGCCCACCATCTCGCCCGGTGGCCGTGGCATCCAGCGCATCCAGGCGGCCCTTGCCAGCAACGGTTTTAAGAGCCGCTAGAATAATCTAATATTTTTGACAGCGCGTCCGGGCTCAAATCAGATATATCCAAATATTATTTCATGCGGAATGTATTGGGCTGAAACAGCATCGTCGTAACGCTTTGGACAAAGAGGATAATGCCATGTCGTTGACCACGATCGACTTGCCCGCAGCCGCCGATCTCATTGAGCCTTCCCGGATCGTCGTGCAAACTGACTACCCGGGTGCAACCGTGCGCCTCGACCTCATGCACCCTTCCCGGAGCGCGATAACGCTTATCCAGGCAGGCGCGACGGTCTTCATTGCCGGCGCCGACTGAGCACCCTCTAGGACGCGCCCAGGATGACCGCTGGTGCCATCCAGGCGCTGCCATGGGGGCCCCCTTTCCTCTCCACGCGCAGCACCGTCTCAGCTGGGCATACGAGAGCGCCTTTCCCGGGCCGCTGGTGCTGCCTGACTGCTTGCGGTCGCCTTCTTTCGCGCATCATGGTTCAGATGCGAGAGGTCCAGCCCCTCGAATATCACGCTAGCGATGATCTTGGCCTTGGCCCCGGGGTCCAGGACCGGGACGCGCGCTTTCTCGCCGTAGCCCCGGGTGACGTGGAGGCCGTCGCCCTTGTCGTGCCCCACCACGGCCGCGATGACCGCGTCGGGATGGCCGGCGGTTCGCATGCCATCGACAAGGGTGTGACGGAACGAGTGATACACCAGCCCCGGGCCGAGCTTCACGCCGATGCGGGTCAGGTAGCGGTTCAGGAACTTGCTCGGCTCGGTTGTCTCTCGCCCGAGGTTGTCAGCCTTAAGCCCCGAGAATACACGCGCGGAACCCGCTACCCGCTGATGCTGGACATAGTCTAGAAATCCCAAGGCAATGATGGTCGGGTGCAGCGCCACATACCGCCAGGAGTCGGCAGTCTTCACGTGCTTGCCGCTGGCCTGACCGCCTTCCTCCGCCCACGCGTTGATGCGCACGCATGGGATGCCACCCACCGACACCACGTCCTCGACCCTGAGTTGGAGTATCTCGCCGAGCCGCAGCCCACTGAACAGCGCCAGGGGCATGCACCAGTAACGCCAGTCTTCGATCAGCGCCGACCCTGGCCGCGCTTCGTCACCGCGCCCATCGGAGGCACAGCCCACGAACAAGGGCGAGCTGAATACCCGGCGGAGTTGTTCGACGCTGAACGGACGACGCGGGCTTGCCTGCTTCTTATCCAGCCCCAGCCCCCCGAATACGTTCTGCTCAACGTGGCCATGGTCGAGTGCCCAAGCCCCGAATTTGCTCAGCGCCGACAGCCTGCGGTTAATCGAGCCATTGGCCAGACCTCTCTCGCCATCAGCGCGACCACGCCGCACCAACTCGGCGAAGCTAGGTCGATCCGCCCGCCGCAACGCGTGCGCGGGGAGCTTGAGCAGCCCGGCCTTGTAGTTGGCCACGTCCTTCCGTGTGACGGCTGCGGCGGGTCGATCACCACCGAAAGCCTCTTGAAACTCTTCGAGGGCGCTCTTGATGGCTCGCTGCCATTCCAGCGACACGTCACGGCGCTCGGAGAGGTAGTCGCGGCAGAGCACCGCCAGCGTCGCGCCAGGAGCGTCACCAGCGCCGCCAACGATGCCAACACCCCCTGCACCCCCTGAACCACCAGGAGCCACCACCGGCGCCGTCAGCAGTTCGTCACGGGGCATGCCGCTGAAGTCGCCGGCATCGCGCTCCCTGCCCCGCTGGTGCGCCTCCACCTTGGCCCGGAGCAATGCCTGGCAGAGCTGGTCATAGAGAGGCCCCTCCCGGGGTAAGCCTTCACGAGCAGCGATCACGTCGGCGTAGTCCATGACCTGGACCCGCCCTTCCTCCGTGCCCATGGCGAGGGCTTGACGCACAAGTTCCTCATTCAACGGCACAGCACCAATCTCGTGCAGGAATCGCCGAGTGGACGGGTGCCCGTTGCCGCCGAGGCGATCGCCCGCGTCTTGGTCGAGCTCCCATTGGTAGAACTCTTGAGCGAGCCGCCGAAAATCGTCAGCGCTTAGATGATTGCGTGCGGTGCTGGGCAGCGCCGCCAGGGGTCTGCGCTTCGCGTCGCATTCGGCATGGAAGTCGGACTGAAAGCCGGGGAGAAGCCGCCGTGCCTCGCGCGGGTCCTTGGTGCGCATAGACCGCCAGACCTCCGCCCGCTTGAAGGCCTCTCGCAAGTCTGTCGGCACTCGGGCTCGGAAATAGTAGGTGCCTTCACGCCGATGGAGGTTGGTAGCGAGGGGCACGTCCCGTCCCTTGCGTGGCATAGATGCGTTGCCCCTGTGTGTAGCAATCGATCACTCGAAACGCCAGCTTTCTCCTCTATTCTAGGCCATTCATGCCGTTCAAGCAACCGAGTTTCGAATCCTGGCGCCCCAACCAGACTCATGAAATCAGGACTCTAGAACCACTCTCGATCGGGTTGCGGACGGTGGTCCGCAACCGTGGTCCACAAGGCTGGTCCCGGGAGGTCTGGATGGGTGGCGCTTGCCGGAGGGTCCGCGGCACGCGGTGGTGGTTCCGATGTCGCGTCCCGGGATCGTTGACAACCCGGCTCGGCCTGCGGGAAGTGACGCGCAGCCTGCGGACGTCGTGCCCGCGGGAGGCGATGCGCCGCGGACGCCTCGCCTGGCTAGCGACGGAGACCGCGTTCCGGCAGATGGCTAGCGACCTGTCCCTCGATGCCGAACGCGCGCTCGTCCTGGTGCGGCGCCTTCTGCAGGAAGCGCTGGACAACTCGCCGACGGCGGAGGAGATCGTCCGCCGCTGGCGTGAAGACGACACCAGCCTCGCCGGCCAGCTCTTCACCCGATCCCTGCTGGAAGTTGTGCCAGGCATCCCGGAGGACGGGCGGAAGAAGCTGATGCTTCACATGGACCGCATTGCCCATCGTCTGGAGGCCGCGAACGCACGTGAACGGGCCGAGGTGGAGCAGGAGCGCGCGGCACTAGCGGTTCACCGAGCAGAGCGAGCAGCTGAGCGGGAGGGCGAAGCCCAGAGCGCACTCGCTCAACTCTCGGTGCGCGTGGCTGAACTCGAGCGCGAGGTGGAAGTCGAGCGCCGGATCCGTGAGAGGCTGGACGCCCGCGTGTTGCCAGCACCTGCGCAGCAGGCGCCCGCGGAGCCGGCAGCCATCCCTGCGCCACCCGCGTCCACGCCTGCGAATTCGGACGCCGGTTCGCTGCGTCCGTCCTTGAAGACACGCGTAAACGACCTTGGTCCCTTATTCTCGGCAAATGAGTCAAACTACCTGACCCGTCGTGCGGCACCTCAACTGGGCCGCCGCGCACTTGGCCGGAAATCCGTGGAGGACGCAGAAGCGGCGTTCTGGCTCTGGCGCGGCCTCGCCGGCGACCGCCCCATGCTCGAGTACACCCGGGAGCAGGCCGACGACCTGCGTGTGGATATGCTACGGATGCTCGCCTTCTACGGAAAGGGAGGCCGGAAGTACGACATGCGCGAGAAGTTCGGTCCCCGTCATTGGATCGACGAAGCCGAAAAGCGTCAGAAGAAAATCGACGAGCACAACGCGGCCTTGCCGGAAGGTCACCCAAAACGGAAGCCGGACGTGGAGCGGATGGCTTTCCGCACCGTCAAGAAACACTACGGCGCGCTGTCGGGTTACTGGAAGTGGCTTGAGAGCCGAAAGGTCCTGCCGCGCGGCAGCAACATCTTCGACGAGTGGGATTGGCCCGGAACGAAGGGCCGCCCTGACGATCGGGACGCTTGGTCAGTCGACGACCTCAACGCTCTGCTCCGCTCATCTTGGTTCGCCCCCGAGGCGCACGGCACTGATTATTGGTGGGCGACAGTGATCGCCATGTTCAGCGGCCTTCGGGTGGAAGAGATTGCGCGCCTTCGGACGGCCCATGATTTCCAGGAGTTCGACGGCATCCTCTGCATGGTCCTGCAGAATCAGGGCGACTGGTCGCCCAAGTCCGAGGCAGGCGAGCGCGTCGTGCCGGTTCATCGGCAGCTTCACGCCCTCGGGTTGCGGGATCTCATCCAGCGCCGCGCTGCCGAAGACTCGTATCGACTTCTGCCGAGCCTGAAGCGTGGCCCACGCGGAAATCTCGGTGCCTACCTCAGCAAGGACTTCTCGGCCCACACGATCGCCATCGGCGTGGGTGACAAGACGGTGTTCCACTCCTGGCGCCATAACATTCGTACCCAGTTGTCGAATGTCCGCGAACTGCAGGAGACATGGATCGACGCCATCCTCGGCCATCGGGCGGGGTCAGGGAGTCCGGGTCAGAGGTCGGTTGGCGCGACGATCTATCTGAAGGGCATCGGAGCAGCGAACCTCGACTGGGCCATTCAGCAGGTGGACTACGGTCCGAAAGTGGAGCTTCGGCGGCTCGACCCGACGTTGTTGCCTGGGCCTGAGACAGCGACTGGAGAGGTATGCAGGGGCGAGCGAGAATGACCGTTCGCCTGCGGGCATTGTCACATTGGCGACCTGTAGCCTGAACGAGATAGCCGGGCGAAGCTGGCGACATGACGCCTGAGCGCACGACCTATCCCGGCTACCGCTTTCCCGCCGAGATCATTCACCACGCGGTCTGGCTCTACCATGTCTTCAG
>JAIYAI010000017.1 GCA_027489135.1 Acetobacteraceae bacterium | reverse complement strand
GTCGGAGCCAGCCGCTACGGGTGCGGGCGGTGCGGAGCGCGGCGGAAATGCCGGGCGGCAACAACTGAAACAGAACTGAAACACGCACGAAACCGCCGTGAACCACGGCGGAAACGGACGGGCCTCACAACAGGGTCATCGACGGCGCGGGAAGCTCCCCGCGAGACCGCCGGACCAATGAGGAGGCTTCCATGACGGTCCACGTCCCCACCACCGACATCATCACCGCGAACGGTACCGCACTGGCGCTCGCCGACCAGGACGTCGCGCTGGTATTGCCCGACATCGAGCTCGTGGCGACAGCCGCGGACGCGATGGGCATCTACGGCTACGGCGTCGAGTTCACGGACATCACGGTGCGGGGGACGGTATACGGCGCCGCGACGGGCATCGCCCTCTTCAACGACGCGGGCTACAATACGGTGACGGTCGCCGAGGGCGGCTTCGTCGGCGGCGGCACCTCCCGAGGCATCTTCCTCGACGGCTTGTACAACCGTGTCGATGTCATGGGCCAGGTCACCGGAGCCTTTAGCGGGATCGAACTGCAGATTGACGACGACGCCTATGTCACCGTCGTCGGTAGCGTCAATGCGGGGGCCTCGGGCGTCAAGACGCGCGGCGACACGCTGCACCTCGCCAATAGCGGCTCGATCACCGGCGGCGCTTACGGCGTCAATCTGGATCAGAACAATGGAATCATCACCAACGCCGGCACGATCTCGGGTCAGACGGGCATCTTCGTCTACCACGCGGACGCGACGATCGCCAACAGCGGCACCATCCAGGGCATGGGCGACACCGGGACGGGGATCAGCCTGTACACCGGGGCCATCGGCGCCACGGAACTCCACAAGCAGGTCACCATCACCAACTCGGGCGTCATCCAGGGCGCCACGGCGGTCGGCGCCTACCCGGATGGTCAGGGCGTCTCAGACGTCACCGTCACGCTGCGCAACAGCGGCGCGATCAACGGCAACGTCGTCTTCGAGCGCGGCCATGATGTGTACGACGGCGCGCTCGGCGCGCTGAACGGCACCCTCGACGCCGGCGCCGGCCACGACACCGTGCTGGGCGGTGGCGGCAACGAGACCTTCGTCGGCGGCGCGGGCATCGACAGCCTGGACGGCGCCGCGGGGCGGGATTCGCTCGATGGCGGCGACCAGGACGACTACATCTTCGGCGGCGACGGCGACGACACCATGATGGGCGGCGGCGGCATCGACCAGATGTATGGCGGCGCCGGCAGCGACGGCATGGTCGGCGGCGACGGCATCGACCTGATGCTGGGTGGCGAGGGCGACGACTACATGCTCGGCCAGGCCGGCGACGACATGATGGATGGCGGCACCGGCAACGATACCATGCAGGGCGGCGACAATGACGACGCCATGAAGGGCGGCGCCGGGGATGATACCATCCAGGGCCAGGCCGGCGCTGACGAGATCGACGCCGGCGACGGCAACGATACCGTCGCTGGCGGCGCAGGCGCAGACAGCATGGATGGCGGGGTGGGCGTGGACCTGCTGAGCTACCAGGGCTCCGGCGGGCCGGTGACCGTGAACATGGCGACCGGCGAGACCGTCGGCGGCGACGCGATGTTCGACCTCTTCACCGGCTTCGAGCAGCTCGAGGGCAGTGGCTGGGGCGATACCCTCACCGGCTCGGCCTCAGCGGATACGATCTGGGGCGGCGGCGCCAACGACCTGATCCAGGCCGGCAACGGCAACGACGTCCTGCGCGGGGGCGATGGCGACGATATCCTGATGGGCGGCGCGGGCCGGGACGTCATGCTGGGCGGCAGCGGGGCCGACATCTTCCGCTTCACGGACATGAAGGATTTCGGCAAGGCGGCAGGCAGCCGCGACATCATCCGTGACTTCCAGTCAACGGTGGACAAGCTCGATCTGTCCCTGATCGACCCCATCGCCGGCGGCGCCGACGACGCCTTCGCCTTCCGCGCCGGTCAGGGCTTCACGGGTACCGGCGTTGCCGAGCTCCGCTACGTCGCCAGCGGCAACGACACGATGATCCAGCTCGATGTCGACGGCAACGGCAGCTACGATGCGGCCTTCCTGATCAACGGCAACGGCGTGCCGCTGATCGGCGACTTCCTCCTCTGAGGCGGCGCGGGCGGGGCCTAAGCCCCGCCCTGCCTGCCCTACAGCACGTCGATATCGGCGCCGCTGAGCTGCGCCAGCAGCAGGTTCTCGATCAGGATCGTCGTGGTGCCACCGCCCGGATTGCTCAGGACGATCCCGACATCGTCGCCCACCTGGACGGCGTTCAGCAGCACCTCCGCATCGGTATCGAGGGCGGTGCCGAAGTTGCGGATGCGGATCACGTCCTCGCCGTCCACGAAATCCGTGATGGTGTCGGTCCCGCCCCCGGGGACGAAGCTGAACACGTCCAGCCCCGCCCCGCCGGACAGGGTATCGTTGCCGGCCTGGCCTGCCAGGGTGTCGTCGCCACCGCCGCCGATCAGCAGATCGCGCGACTTGCCGCCCTGCAGCAGGTCGGCGCCGCCCTCCCCGTTCAGGGTATCGGCCCCCTTCCCGCCCGACAGCGTGTCGTCGCCACCGCCCGTCACGATGCTGTCGTTGCCGTTACCGGCGGCAAGGTCGATGGCGGTGCCGGCGCTGGTGAAGACCAGCACGTCGTCGCCGACCGAGGCGGTGACCGTCAGCAGGTCGAGCCCCGTCACATCCGTCTCGGCCGCGAAGCCGGTGCCGAGGATCACCAGCACGCCGTCCGTCGCCGCGCCGTCCGCGCCGATGGTGCTCAGGCTGTCGAGCTGGTCCACGCGCAGGGTGAAGGTGGAGGCGTCGAGGCGGAGTTCCTCGATGTTCACCAGGGTGACGCCGTTGCCGAGGGTCTTGGTGCCATTCGCGTCGATCACGTCATGGCCGTCGCCGCCATCGAGCGTGGTGAGGCCGAACTCCAGATCCTCCCAGATCGCGAAGGTGTCGTCCTCCGTGCCGCCATCGGCGTCGTCGCCGCTGCGGACGCGCAGCGTATCGTCGCCGGCCCCGCCGCTCAGCGTATCGAGCCCGGCGCCGCCATCCAGCGAATCGTCATCGATGCCGCCATTCAGCGCGTCGTCGCCGTCGCCGGTGGTGATCACGTCGTTGCCGGCTTGGCCGTTCACCGTGATGTCGGTCAACGCGCTGGTGAAGGTCAGCAGGTCGCTGGCCTCGTCGAAGGGCGTGTTCACGCCATTCACGGTCAGCGTCTCGAACAACGTCACGTCGAGGGTGATGGCGTCGATGATGCCGGTCAGGTTGAGGGTCGCGCTGTCGCTGACGCCATTGGCGCCGAGCAGCGTCAGGGTGTCGAAGGTGGTCAGCACGGTGCTGGCGACGCTCAGCGTCTGCCCGTTCTCGAGCTTCAGCACCTCCATGTCGACGACGAGGAGGCCCGCACCGAGGGTGGCGGTGACGCCCGGCGTGCCGTCCAGTTCCAGGGTATCGCTGCCGCCGCCGCCCCAGATCTCGCCGGACAGGAGGCTGCCGATCACCTTGATCGTGTCGTTGCCGGTGCCAACCGCCGTGTCGCTATCGCCAAAGATGGTGTCGTCGGTGCCGGCGGTGATGACGTCGTCGCCGCGGCCGCCCTCCACCCAGTCCGCGCCCCCGAGGCCGTTCAGCGTGTCGTTGCCGTTGCCGCCGAAAAGCGAATCATCGCCATCGCCGCTGATCAGCGAATCATCCCCGCCATTGCCTTCCAGGATCATGACGGTGTTGTCGGTGGAACTGCCGAAATTCAGCTTGTCCTGCTCGGCCGAGCCCTCGACGCTCAGGCTGTCCAGGCCGACCACCTGCAGGGTCGCGGTGATGGTGCCGCCGCCGGTCAGGATGAAGGTCGGGTCGAGAAAGCCGAAGTCGACGATCCGGTCGAAGCTGGCGAGCTTCGTGACGCTGATCCGCCCGGCGGCGGAGCCGGCGGCGATCTCCTCCACCTCGACGATGTTGATCAGGTCGCTGATCTCGTTCTCGGTGAAACCCGGGGTGATGACCAGGAGGTCGACGCCACCGTTCCCGTCGATGGTGGCGCCAATGCTGAGGTCCTCGAGCACCTGGATGGTGTCGTTGCCGCTGCCGCCGCTGCCGCCGGCGCCGTCGTCATCGACCGAGATGAGCGATCCTGACATGGTCTTCTGCCCCCGTTCGGCGCGGCGGCTGCCGCACCCTCCCGGGGCAGGACCTTACGTCACCGCGATGACACGCAAAATGCCGCAAGCGAATGACGCGGCGCGGCGATCGCGACAATGTGACGGCAGCGGTATCAGGCCACGACGACGAAGTCCGACAGCCCGAGCCTCTCCACACCCGGCAGCTTGGCGGGTTTGACGGCCCTGTCCCCGCCATCGCCATCCGCATCCCAGAGCAGCATGGTCTTGCGAGTGTCGAGGATGAACTGCCCCGTGCCGAAGGGCGCGGTCGCCTGCTTCGACGAGGTCCTCGCCCGCCGTGAAATCGACGATGCGGTCGCGGCCATCTTGCGGGAATTCGTAGCAGAAGCGGTCGGCGCCGGCGCCGCCGCGCAGGCGGTTGCTGCCGCCCTGCCACACCAGGCTGTCCTCGCCACCGCCGCCGTCCAGCGTATCCCACGCGCCACCGCCGATCAGCAGGTCCATCCCGCCCCCGCCATCGAGGTCGTCGCGCCCGCTCTCGCCGATCAGGGTATCCGTCCCGGCGCCGGCGCCGACGAGCGTATCGTCGCCGGACTGCCCGAGGATCGTGTCCGACCCGGCATCGGGCGTCGGGCTGCTGCCGGGATGGACGGTCACGGCGGCCGAGACCAGGCCGGGCGCGATGATGTCGTCCCCGATCGAGCCCTCGAAGAGTCCTGAAGTTCGGTGGGGCGGGGCGCCTGCCCCGCCCCACCCCTTGCCGTCAGGCGATGACCACGATGTCGGTCGTCGCCAGGCTGAGGACACCGCTCAGCGTGGCGATCGCCACGCCGTCCGCGCCCCCCGCCCCATCGGCATCCCACAGCAGGGTGCTGTTCGTCGTGTTGAAGACGAACTGCCCCGTCCCGGACGGCGCCGTCGCCGCGTTGCCGGCCTTCACCACCAACTGCCCGGCCGTCAGCTCCACGTCGTCGGCGAGGCCGCCGCCGAAGCCCGCGGCGCTCACCTGGATCAGGTCCGTGCCGGCGACGAAGTCGGAGATCCGGTCCTTGCCCTCG
Organism: Acetobacteraceae bacterium; assembly: GCA_027489135.1. Taxonomy (GTDB): domain Bacteria; phylum Pseudomonadota; class Alphaproteobacteria; order Acetobacterales; family Acetobacteraceae; genus JAIEOP01. Next base: position 5,449 of record JAIYAI010000017.1, on the reverse strand, counting down.
GTGGACGCTTCGTAGCGGAACACGTCCGCCCCGCCGGCGCCCCGCAGCTTGTCCGCGCCGGCGCCGCCGAGGATGGTATCCGAGCCCCCGCCGCCATTGATCCGGTCGGCCCCGGCCTCCCCCGCGATGTAGTCGTGGCCGTCGCCGGTCGACACGCTGTCCTTGCCGTCACCGGCGGAGACGTCGTCCGCGCCGGCCCCGGTGGTGAGCGTGTCGTTGCCGCCGAGGCTGTTGAGCGAGATCGAGGTGCCGGTCCCGTTGGTGAAGGTCAGGGAGTCCGCGTCCGCGGAGGCGGTCACGCCGAGCTGGGTCAGCCCGGCATCGACGGCGAACGTTGCCGTGACGGCGCTGGTGATGGTCAGCGCCCCCAGCGGCGCGTCGTTCAATCCCCGCACCGTGCCGATGCCGGCGAGCTGCGTTCCGGTGAGGGAGAAGCCGTCCAGGCTCACCGCCAGCGTCTCGAAGCCCGTCACTACCACTGCAGCGCCCAGCGCGGCGCCCGGGCCACCGCCGAGGCGGTCGCTCCCGAGCCCGCCATCGAGCGTGCCGGTCGCCATGCTGCCCACGACAAGGACACGGTCGTCGTCGTCGCCGGCCTGGACGATGTCCCCATCCCCGGCGAATATCAGGTCGTTGCCGGCGCCGCCCAAGACCTGGTCGTTGCCGGAGCCCCCGTCCAGGACGTCGGCGCCGGCGCCGCCGGTCAGCACGTCGTTCTGCGTGCCGCCGGAGAGACTGTCACTCGCGGCGCCGCCGGTCAGGCTGTCCGCGCCGATCCCGCCGTTCAGGGTGAGTGCCGAGCCGGCCCCGCTGGCGCCGAAATCCAGGCGATCGTCGCCGGCATCGGCACTGACGACCAGGCTGCTCAGCCCGCTGACCACCGCCGCGCCGTTGGCGGTGGAGGTGAGCAGGATTGCCGCGTTCGTCGGTTCCGCGCCGCCGATCACGCTGTCGAGACCGTCGAACTGCGTGCCGGTCATGGTCACGTTGTTCAACCCGGGGAGCAGCAGGACCTCGACCCCGGTCATCGTGACGCCGGGCGCGAGGTTGGCGTCGAGGGAGGACAGCTGGATGGTGTCCACCCCGGCACCGCCGGCGATGGTGGTCGCCTGGCTGTAGGTGCCGGAGACCAGGAAAAGGTCGTCGTCATTCCCGCCAAGCGCGGTATCCCCGTTGCCCACGGTGATCCGGTCGTTCCCGCCCTCGCCCGAGAGCAGGTCGAGGCCGGCGCCGCCGGAGAGGACGTCATTGCCTCCGCCGGCGAGCAGCGTCAGCGCGGTGCCGGCGCCGGCGGTAAGGGCGAAGACATCGCTGAGGCCAGACCCGGTGATGGAGAGGGCGGTGAGGCTGGCATCCACGGTCTGGGTGACGGCCGTGGCGTTGGCCAGGGCGAGCGCGCCCTGGCTGCCGCCGGCCGAGGCGACCAGCGTGGTGACGCCGGCAAGCTGCGCCGCGAACAGCGTGAAGGCGCTCGCGTCGAGCGCGATGCGCTCGATCCCGGTCACCACCACCGCGGTGCCGAGGCTGCTGGTGCCGGCCGTGTCCAGCGTGTCGGTCCCGTTGCCGCCATCGAGCGTGCCGGTGGTCATGGCGCCGTTGACGTGGATGACGTCGTTGTCGTCGCCGGCCTGCGCGGTGTCGCCATCCCCGGCCTCGAGAAGGTCGTTGCCGGAGATGCCGAGCATGACATCGGCGCCCGCGCCGCCCACGAGCGTGTCGTTGCCCGTGAAGCCCTCGAGGCTGTCATCGCCCCCGCCGCCGTCGAGGCTGTCGTTGTCGAAGAGGCCCCGCAGGGTATCGTTCGCGGCGCCGCCGATGAGGCTGTCATTCCCCCCGAAGCCGCCGAGCGAGAGCGCGGTACCGCCACCGGACGCGGCGAAATCCAGGCGGTCGCCACCCGCGCTGCCGCCGATGCCGAGCTGGGTGCCACCGCTGACGGTCAGCGTGGCCGAGGCCGTGGTTGTCAGCGCTATGCCAACGGTGCTGCCCGGGAACAGCTTGATGCTCTCGAAGGCGGCGAGATGCGTGCCCGCCATCGTCACGGAGTCGGACCCGATCTCCAGCACCTCGAAATCCGAGAAGATGTCGACCGCCGCCCCGATCGTGATGCCGATCAGGCCGAGATAGAGGGTATCCGTACCGTCACCGCCCGACAGCATGCTGGCGAGGCTCATGCTGCCGTTGAGCCGAATGAGGTCATTGCCGTCGTTGCCGTAGCCGGTATCGCCGTCCCGGACGCCCAGCTCGTCGTCGCCGTTCTCCCCCCACAGCTCGTCGATGCCCTCGCCGCCGTTCAGCGTATCGTTGCCGTTCCAGCCGAAGAGCGAGTCGTTGCCGTCGTCGCCGGCGATGTAGTCATTGGCATTGCCGGCGGCGAGGTAATCGCCGGCCGTGCCGCCGAGGATGGTCAGCGCCGTGAAGGCGAATCCCGTGGTGGGGGAGGTGGAAAAGTCCATCCAGTTCGCCTGGTTCGAGACGTTGATCTCCAGGCTCGGGAGGTTCTTCACCACCACCCCCTGGCCCGGCGTCATCGTCACGGCCGAGGTCAGGGTCAGGGTGGAGGCCGCGACGCTGACCGCCTCCGGGTTCGCGTCGATGGTCCTGAAGTCGAGGAACTGGGCGCCCGTCATGGTCAGGTCGGCGCCGTTCAGCATCAGCGTCTCGAAATTCTGGACCGTGTCGCCGGCGCTCAGCATCTGCGTGCCGTTGACGAAGAGGGCATCGGAGCCGTTGCCGCCGTCCATCGAGACGGAGCCCGCCGGCAGGGCGGAGAGGACGAGCTGGATGCGGTCGTCGTCGTCGCCACCATTGGCGATGTCGCCGTCCCGCACGCGGATCCAGTCATTCCCGGTGCCGCCGTTGAGGATATCGATCCCGCCGAAGCCGTCGATCGTATCGTTGGCGGACCCGCCCTCGATGGTATCGTTGGCGCCGCCGCCGGACAGGCTGTCCCTATTGCCTATGCCGATCATGTGGAATCGGGTGCCGGTGGTGGTGCTCAGGGCCAGTTCGTTGATGACCTCGGGCGCGCCAAGCCCCGCCATGGTGACCTCGAGAACGGTCATGTTCTCGACCAACTTGGGGCCAACGGGCGAGCCGAGCAACGCGACCCGGCCAAGGGGAGCCCCGGCATCCGCGATGAGGGTCAAGCCAGCGAAATTCAGGCCCGACAACGTGACCTGGAAGCTGTTCAGCGCGATGGACTCGACATCGAGCAATACGTTGCTGAGGTCGATATCAGACTGGAAGCGGATGATGTCGGACCCGGCGCCGCCGAAGACCTGGGTGAAGGAGAGCGGGGACTCCGCCACCAGGATCGTGTCGTTGCCGTCGTCGCCAAAGACGATGTCGCCGTCGCGCAGGATCAGCAGGTCGTCGTTGGCGCCGCCGTTCAGCCGGTCGGCTGCGCTGCTGCCCCGGATGCTGTCCGCGCCGTTCCCGGCATTGACCACCAGTCCGGTGGTCGCGCTGTTGAAGATCAGGGTGTCGGCGGCGGTGCTGCCGGTGACCTCGAGCGTGGTCAGCCCGGTCACGGCCGTGGTCGCGCTGCCTCCGGTGAGCAGGGCGATGCGCCCGACCGTCGCGCCGCCGGCGCTGGTGATGGTTGTGAAGCCGTCGAGCTGGGCGCGGGTCAGGGTGAGCAGCGAGCCGCGCAGGCCCAGCGTCTCGACGCCGGAGATGGTGATGGCGCTGATGTTGGTGCTGTTGCCCTGGTCGAGCAGGTCCGTGCCCGTGGCGCCGTTGTCGTTGATGATCGTACCGCCGCCGGGGGTGCCGGACACGCGATAGGTGTCGCTGCCGTCCTCGCCATTGATGGTGGCGTCGGTGCGCACCACGATGGTGTCGTTGCCGAAGCCGCCGAAAATGCTGTCGAGGCCGCCCTGGCCGTCGATCGAATCATTGCCGCTCTGGCCGAGGATGAAGTCGCTCAGGGCAGAGGCCCCGCCACCGATCACCCCCCCTGACACCGTGCTGGTGATGGTGTCGTTGCCGCCGGTACCAACGAGATTAGCCATGTCTTGAGTTGTCCCTCGCGATCGCCGGCCGGCACTGAGAGAGTGCGGCAGGGCGCCGGCGCACCCTTGCACGCACCTCGTGGCCCGTCATGTGCGCGAGCGCACAACCTGTGCGAGAGCCGTCACGCGCGGCCCGGCAGGCACGCCCCGGCCTTCGGCCACGACAAACCCGGCCGGCGGCGGCTTTGGTGCCAGGCGCGTCGGTTGCATGCGGTCGGATCCGCTTTGGTGCCAACCGTAAGCTCGCGAAATAGTGAGCACTGTCGCGGCGGGACCACCGCCCCGCCCGCCCTACGCTCAGGCGCCGACCACGATGTCGGTCTTCGCGGTCAGGCGACCACGACGATATCCGTCGTCGCCAGGCTGAGCACACCGGTCAGCGCGGCGATGGCGGTCCCGCCCACGCCCCCTGCCCCGTCCGTGTCCCAGTACAGCGTGCTGTTGTTGGTGTTGAACACGAACTGGCCCGTGCCGGCGGGCGCGGTCGCGCCGGACCCGGCCTTCACCACCAGTTGCCCGGACGCCAGCGCCACGCCGTCCGCCAGGCCGCCGCCGAAGCCCGCGGCGCTGACCGCGATGCGGTCGCTGCCCGCGACGAAGTCGGAGATGCTGTCCTTTCCCTCGCTGGCGCCCTCGTAAAGGAACGTGTCCGCCCCACCGCCGCCCTTGATCCTGTCCGCCCCGGCGCCGCCGATGATCAGGTCGCTGCCGCCCCCGGCATTGATCCGGTCGATCTCCGCGCCGCCCTCCACGGTATCGTTGCCACCGCCGGTGTTCAGCGTGTCCCGGCCGTCGCCACCGATCAGATGGTCCCCGGCGTCGCCGGTATTGAGCGTGTCGTTGCCGCCGGCGCCGTCGACCGAGACCGCGGTGCCGGCCCCGTTGGCAAAGGTCAGCGCATCCGCGAGATCGGATCCGGTCACGGCAAGCGCGGTCAGGCCGGCATCGACGGTGAGGCTCGCCGTGACGGCGCTGGTGAAGGCCAGCATGCCCAGCGTCGCGCCGGCGGAGGCCTGCACGGCCGTGATGGAGCCAAGCTGCGCGCCCGAGAGGCTGAAGGTGCTGTCATCGAGGGCGAGGATCTCGAAACCGGAGACGGTCACCGCGAGGCCCAGCCAGCCGACCCCGGCGCTGTCCAGGATGTCGGTCCCGAGCCCGCCCTCGAGCGTGCCGGTCGCCATTGTGCCGTTGACATGGACGACATCGTCCTCGCCGCCGCCATCGGCATTGTCGCCGTTGCCCGCATGCAGCAGATCGTTCCCCGCGTCGCCGCGAAGCTGGTCGGCATCGGCCCCACCGACCACCGTATCGTTGCCGCTGCCGCCCACGAGGAGATCGGCGCCGGCCCCGCCGACCAGGCTGTCATCCTGCCCGCCGCCGTCGAGGCTGTCGGCGGCCGCGCCGCCGGTCAGGCTGTCCGCGCCGAACCAGCC
>JAIYAI010000481.1 GCA_027489135.1 Acetobacteraceae bacterium | reverse complement strand
TCATTGCCGGCGCCGCCGAGGATCTGGTCGTTGTCCTGGCCGCCAGACAGCTCGTCGTCGCCCTCCGCACCGAGCAGGGTATCCTGGCCCCCATCCCCGTTCAGCGTGTCGTTCTCCGTCCCGCCGTTCAGGTAGTCTGTGCCGCCGCCGCCCGAGATGTTGTCCGCGCCGGCCTCGCCGAAGGCCAGGTCGTTGCCGTTGTCGGCCAGGATCACGTCGTTGCCGGCGCCACCGAAGAAGAGATCGTTGCCGAATCCCACATCCTGCAGGATGTCGCTGCCGTCGCCCCCGTCCAGGCTGTCATGGCCCTCGCCGCCCATCAGGAAATCATTGTCCGCGCCGCCGGACAGGCTGTCGTTGTCGTCGCCGCCCTGCAGCTCGTCGATCCCGGCGCCGCCCGCGATGGTATCGTTCCAGGTGTCGCCGAAGATCCTGTCGTTGCCGTCGAGGCCGGACAGGCTGTCCGCGCCCCAGTCGCCATGGATCGAATCGTCCCAGGCGCCGCCGGTCAGCGTGTCGTTGCCGCCATGCCCGAACATCTTGGCCGACTTGCCGTAGTAAACGTTCCTGTAGAAGGGCTCGAAGGTCCCTCTGTTCTCGTCCCTGTTGGTGGCGGTGAGCTGGTCGCCCCCGTGGCCGCCGATCAGCCAGTAGATCTGGTCGTCGAGGAGGCTGGCCGTGCCGCGCAGCGGCCCGAGGCCGAGATACTCACCCTCCTTGTACAGCACGGCGCCGGCGACGGCCGGGTCGAGGTAGAGGTCCACCCGGTACATGCCGAGATCATTCGCCAGGTTGGCCCCGCCGGCGATGTAGAGGTTGCCGTCGGCCCCGATCGCCAGTCCGCCGAGCTGGCGCGGGTCGATGCCCTGTTCCGCCAGCAGGCTGGTCGTCGGCAGGCGCAGCCGGTGCTGCATGATGCCGAAATCGACGTCATAGGCCTGCAGCTCGAAGCGTGACGCCCCACCCAGGAGGGGGATCTCCGCCAGGGTCCAGATCGCGGCGTTGAACACCACCGTGTCGCCGAAGGCCTTGCCGAGCGGCGCGGTGTCGCCGGCGCGCGCGATTCTGTCGACGACGACGGTCGGGGCGATGATCCGACCCGGGCCACGCGTATCCAGCGTGAAGAACTCGCCGGTGGTGCTGCTGGTCAGGATGGGAAAGGCACCGAGACCGCGGCTGAAGCCGATGGCCTCGCCAGGCATGGTGAAATCCTGGGAGAGGCCGCAGAAGCCCGTGTCCGGGTCGATCATGTATAACCCGCGGCCGCTCGGGCCGCCGACGCCGAAAAGATTGCCATTGATGAAGGCGATGTCGTTGATTCGCACCGGCGTCGGCACACCGCCGACCCGGGTTTCGAAGTCGAACAGGCTTGTGAAGAAGCCGGTGGCGGGGTCCCAGGTGACCAGCGAACTGCCGGTCGTGGCGTAGATCAGGTTGGGCGATGCCGGCATGGCGGGGTTTCCTTCCGCTGCAACGGGGGGTCAGACCAGGAAGACGAGGTCGGTGAGCGCCGCGGCCTGGGTGTTCTGCAACACGGCGACGGTCAGGAAGCCTGCGCCGGCAGCCGGGCCGTTGGAATCCACCTGCACCAGAGCATCCGGGCCGGACTGGGTGACGCGCAGCCAGCCCTGGGCGCGGAGTTGCGCGGCGGTGAGCGCCCCGGCGACCGCGCCGAAGCTGTCGAACAGCGCGGACAGGTCGATCCCGTCGCCCAGCCAGAAATCGGCGATGACGTCGGGGGTGAATCGGTTCAGCACCGGTGGGCCGAAGGGGGAGGGCGCGATGTAGTAGTCGGACTGGCTCTCGAAGCGGAAGCGGTCGGCGCCCAGGCCGCCATACAGGGTATCGGCCCCTGGCCCGCCGGCAATGTCGTCGGAATCGCCATCGCCGTAGAGACGATCGTCGCCGGCGTCGCCGCGCAGTGTGTCCGCGCCGGCGCCACCGAAGGCACGATCGGCACCCGCGCCGCCCCGGATGGAATCCGCCCCATCCTCGCCGTAGATCTGGTCGTTCCCCGCATCGCCGAGCGCCGTGTCGTTGCCGCCCGCGGCCAGGACGAGGTCATTGCCGGCTCCGCCGACAATGCTGTCGGTGCCGACCCCATCATCCTGCAGGATATCGCTGCCGTCACCGCCGCTCAGCGTATCGTTGCCAAGACCGCCCTGCAGCACGTCGTTGCCGGCGGCGCCGGACAGCCGGTCATTCCCGTCCTCGCCGAAGAGGTCGTCGGTGCCATCGAGGCCGGAGAGGCTGTCATCGCCGGCGCCGCCGTAGAGTTCGTCGTCCCTTGCCCCCGCGGTCAGCGTGTCGTTGCCTGCATGCCCGTGCAGGCGGGCCGGCGCCACGTCGGACCAGGGGGTGAGCACATCGTTCCCGCTCCCCCCGATCGACAAGACGCGGCTGCTGTCGAGCGCGCCGGCCGCGTCGGTCAGCGCGGCTTGGGTCGCGCTCTCCGAGACCAGCACCAGCGTGGTTTCCTCAGTCCTGTCGCCGCGGTCGAATGGGCTCAGCTCGACCCGGAACACGGCTGCACCGACGCCATTGCGGCCCGGCCCGGTGAGGTAGAGATGGCCGTCCTGGCCGATTGCCATGCCGGTGAATCGGTCGCCGCTGAACCCGCTCGGCAACAGCCGGTTGAGTTCGAAGTAGTGCTCCAGGGTGCCCGTCGAGAGGTTGAAGCCCAGGAGGGCGGGAGTCCTGCTGACAGGCGTACCGAGCGTGGTGTCGATCAGGGACAGCGACCACATCCGGTTGTTGAAGACGATCGTGTCGCCATAGGCGCTGACGATTCCGTCGATCGCCTGGCCGATGAGTTTGCGGGCGAAGTTCGGGGTCGCGCCCGTGGTGAGGTTGACGTCGAAGATCGCGCCGCCATCCTCGATCGGGACAAAGGCCCGGCGATCGGGCGACAGGCTGAGACCGGTGAAGCCGAAGGGGCTGTTGGCGACGAGGCTGGACAGGACCGTGCCGGTCGCTGCGTCGATCTGCAGGATCGTCTTGCCGCTGACGCCCAGCAATTGCCCGTCCGGCGCGAAGGCGATGGCATCGACGGGCTGGCTGAAGGTGGCGATGGTCGTGAAGCCGCCGAGCGGATCCCAGCCCAGCAGGTGCGCCCCGTCGGTTGCGTAGATCAGCGGCATCGTCGTCCCCCATCCTGGTGGGCACCACCAAAGCCGGACAGGGCGGGGCCCGCGTCCCCCGAATGCGCTACGCTATCGCAATAAGAGCGCGGGATGGCATCCCCGGCGAGGGACCGTTCGGCGGACCGCTTGCCCACGCCGCAGCGCCTGGCCGATCATGCGGCCCTGCCGGAGGATCACCCCATGCCCATCCCCCTTGCCCGCCGCGCGCTGCTCGGCGCCGGTGCCGGCCTGATCGCCGCGCCCGCCGTTGCGCAGGCCGGCTTCCCCAACCGCCCGATCCGGCTGATCGTGCCCTGGCCGCCGGGCGGTTCGGCCGACACGCAGTTCCGCGTCCTCGGCGAGATCGCGTCGAAGACCCTCGGCCAGCCCGTGCTGGTGGAGAACCGTCCCGGTGCCTCCGGCACGCTCGGCGTCGCGGCGATGGGGGCGGAGGCGCGGGGCGATGGCTACCTGCTGGGCCAGATGCCGGTCACCGCCTTCCGCCTGCCGGTGATGCGCAGCCGCCCCTCCTGGGATCCGATCAAGGACTTCACCTATGTGATCCACCTGACCGGCTATCTCTTCGGCGTGGTGGTGCGGGCCGACAGTCCCTGGAAGACCTGGGACGAGTTCCTGGCCTATGCCAAGGCAAACCCTGGCAAGGTCAGCTACGGCACGCCGGGCGTCGGCAGCACGCTGCACATCACGATGGAACGCATCGCGGCGGAGCGGGGGATCGAATTCCTGCACGCCCCCTTCCGCGGCGGGGCGGATACGTCGCAGGCGCTGCTCTCGGGCGCCATCGACGCGCAGGCGGACAGCACGGGCTGGGCGCCACTGGTCGATGACGGCAAGTTCCGCCTGCTGGTGACCTGGGGGGCAGAGCGCGCCAAGCGCTACCCCAATGTCCCGACGCTGAAGGAGACCGGCGTGGACATCGTCTCCGCCTCTCCCTACGGCATCACGGGCCCGAAGGGGATCGACCCCGGCGTCGTGCGCGCGCTGCACGATGCCTTCAAGGCAGCGCTGTTCGATCCCGCCCATGTCGCGGTGCTGGAACGCTACGATATGCCGGTGATCTACATGGACAGTGCGCAGTACACCGCCTTCGCACGCGACCTGTTCGAGCAGGAGGCGGCGATCATCCGCAAGCTCGGGCTGCGGATGGACTGATCGCGGCCGTCGCGCGATGCTTTCGGACACGGGACCGGCCACCAAGGCCGGCCCGGCCGGAGGATAGGCCCAGGATGACGACCCCCCTTCGCCGGCGCGGCCTGCTCGGCGCCGGCGCCGTGCTGCTGGCGCGGCCCGCCCAGGCGCAGCCGCGCTTCCCGGACCGGCCGATCCGGGTCTTCGTGCCCTGGACCCCGGGCGGCGCCACCGACATCCAGATGCGCAGCGTCTGCGAGGTAGCTTCCCGCGTGCTCGGCCAGCCCGTGGTCGTGGAGAACAAGCCGGGGGCTTCCGGCACGCTCGGCGCGCTGGCGGTGAAGGATGCGAAGCCGGACGGCTACACGCTGAGCCAGATGCCGAACGGCGTCTTCCGCATGCCGGCGATGGTGGCGCGCCCGCAATGGGACCCGCTGCGCGACTTCACCTGGATCATCCGCATGGTCGGCTACATGGGCGGCGTGGTGGTGCACCCGAACGCGCCCTGGAAGACGATGCAGGAGCTGATCGCCTACGCCCGGGCCAACCCCGGCAAGGTGAACTACGGCACGCCGGGCGTGAACACGACTGATGTGCAGATGCAGCGGCTCGCCCGTGCCGCCGGCGTGGAGTGGGTGACGGTGCCCTTCCGCGGCGCCGCGCCCAACCTGCAGGCGCTGCTGGGCCGGCAGATCGACTTCTCGGCGGAGACCAGTGCCTGGTCCGACATGGCGTTGGAGGGCACGGTCCGGCCGCTCGCCGTGTGGATGAGCGAGCGGGCGAAGCGCTTCCCCGAGGTGCCGACCTTCCGCGAACTCGGCTACGACGTGATCGGTGAGAGCGCCTATGGCATCGCCGGCCCGCGGGGGATGGACCCCGAGGTCGTGCGCGTCCTGCACGACGCCTTCAAGGTCGCGGTGCACGACCCGCAGCATCTCGCGGTGCTGGCGCGCTTCGACATGCCGGTGCGGTATCTGAACAGCGAGGATTTCGCCGCCGACGCAGTGTTCCAGGCGGAGGAGGCGCGGCGGATCGTCAAGGAGCTTGGGCTGCGCGCCGAATGAGCGCATTCCCATGATGCAGGGCGGGCCGCAATGAGCTGGACGCTGGTGGTGCATGGCGGCGCGGGCACGCCGCCGGCCGAGGAGCTGACACCGGAGCGTATCGCGCTCTACGAGGGCGGGCTGCGCGAGGCGCTCGCCGCCGGCGGCGCCGTGCTGGCGGCGGGAGGCGATGCGCTGGCAGCCGTCATCGCCGCCGTCGCGGCGCTGGAGGACGATCCGCTGTTCAACGCCGGCCGTGGCGCGACGCTGACCAGTTCGGGCCGCGTCGAGATGGACGCCTCCCTGATGGACGGTGCAACGCGCCAGGCCGGCGCGGTCGCGGGTGTGACGCGCATCCGCAATCCGATCCGTGCGGCGGAGGCGGTGATGCGGCGCACGAAGCATGTTCTGCTGGCAGGACCTGCGGCGGATGCCTTCGCCGCCGCCGAAGGGCTGGCGATGGAGGAGCCCGGCTATTTCGAGACGCCGCATCGGCGCGCGCAGCTCGAGATCGCGCTGAAGCGCGGCGTCATGGCGCAGGACCACGACATATCCACGAAGGTCGGCACCGTCGGCGCCGTCGCGCGCGATGCGCAGGGGCGGCTGGCTGCCGCGACCTCGACGGGCGGGATGACCAACAAGCGCGACGGGCGCATCGGCGACAGCCCGATCATCGGCGCCGGCACCTGGGCGGACACGACCGTCGCCGTCTCCTGCACCGGGATGGGGGAGGCCTTCATCCGCGCCGCCGCGGCGCACGAGCTTTCGGCGCTGATGCGCTATCGCGGCCTGTCCGTGCAGGCGGCGGCGGAGCAGGTGGCGCTGTGCGACGTGCCGGATCAGGGCGGCTCGGGCGGCTTGATCGCGGTGGATGCGGCGGGCGTGCCCGCACTGGTCTTTGGCACGCCGGGGATGCACCGCGGTGTCTGGCGCGCGGGCGGCGCGCCGGAGGTTGCGATCCGGCGCGCCGAGACGTGAATCAGCCGCCGCGCGGCAGGCTGCGTGCGCCGGCGAAGCCGCGCGCCACCGGAGCCTCCGGCGCATAGGTCACCTCGGCATTCACGCCGCTGCCGGAAAGCCGCGCGACACGGCCGGGCTGTGCGGCGACGGGGCCGTAGGTGAACTGCGTGTTGGCGCCCGAGCCGGTCATCTGCACGACGCCGCCGCCGACGATGCTGCCCGGCGCCTGGTCGTACACGACCACCGCATTGTCGCCGGAACCGACGAGGCGCGGCCCGTCCTGCGCGAGCGCCGGCGTGGCGATCGCGGCGACGGCGGTTGCGGCGATGATGAAGCGAAGCATGGTACTCTCCTTGTCAGTCACGCCGGCACAACCGGTGCCGGCGGCTTGACGCAGGAGGTGGGCGCCGCGCTGCAGCATCCCCAATGCAATGCGCGAATGGCGGTCATCGTGCCGGGCGATGTTGCGCACGCAAGCGAGAGCAACCTCCGGAAGGCGCGCCGATGCCCGTGCAGGCTACGCATCACGCATGACACGGTTCCGCTGCATCCCCATCCCCACCGAGACCGCGACGCGCTGGCGCGCCACCGGGCGCGACGATCGCGGCGGCGCGCTGCATCGGCGCCTCGTCGACGGCCCCGGCTTTCCCTGCCGCCACTGCCTTCGCCTCGGCACGCCCGGCGAGACCATGCTGCTCGGAAGCTACGACCTGCCGCATCCGCGGGGCGTCTACTGGACGCCGAGCCCGATCTTCCTGCACGCGGATGACTGCCCCCGCTTCGACGCGACGGACGAGGTCGCGCCGATCGTCCAGGCGAACGGCATCGTTTCCGTCCGCAGCTACGATGCGGGGGAGATGTGCCTCTACGACCTCGGCGTGGTCTGCGAGGGCAAGGATGTGGCAGCGCCGCTGCAGCGCGCGCTGGCCGATCGGCGCACACGCTTCGTGAACATCCACACCGCGCGGCCGGGCTGCCTGCTGACGGCGGTCATGCTCCTGCAACCGCACCGCCCTCCCCGTGTTGGCACTGCCGACACGGAGGAATGATCGCATGTCGTTGTCTCGCCCGACCATCGCCGCCCTCGCACTGCTGATTGCCGCCCCGGCTTTCGCGCAGCAGGCCCCGGGTCTCGGCTATTCGCAGCCGCTGACCCCCGCCGCGGTGACGCAGGTGCAGGAAAAGCTGCGCGCCGCCGGCACCTACCAGGGCCGCGCCGACGGGGTGTGGGGCCCGGACAGCCAGCAGGCGCTGGAGCGCTTCCAGCAGGCGCGCGGCCTGCAGGTGACGGGGCAGATGAACCAGGCGACGGCGGCGACGCTCGGCGTCGATCCTGCGGTGCTGCTGGGCGGGCGTGCCGCATCCGCCGCGGCCGCGGCGCCGGCCGATCCGGATGGTCCGGAGGTGGTGCGCGGCGTGCAGCGGCGCCTGCGCGCGCTCGGCTTCTATCGTGGCCAGGCGGACGGCCTGTGGGGCGCCGGCACCCAGGCGGCGCTGGAGCGCTTCCAGCAGGGCCGCGGCCTGCAGGCCAACGGGCAGATCAACCCGGCGACGCTGGAGGCGCTGAACCTCGACGCCACTGGTCGCCCGACGGCGCGCTCTTCGCGCTGAGGACGGCACATCCTCCGGATCAATGACGGAAGGCTGCAGTTCTGCATGCTGTGGCTGCACCCATGCCGGTTCCTGCAGACGCTCATGGCCCGTACCGCAGTGCTGCGCCGGATGATCGGCGCGACGACCGGTGGGAGGCACGGATGGCGAGGGACTGGTTACGGGATCTTTTCGGGCAGGCGGAGACGGCCGCATCACCCTTCGGCGGCCGCCTGCTGACCGCCGACGACCTGGCGCGCGAGCAGACCGCCCTCGCCCAGGCGACGTTCAAGGCGTTCACCATCACGAAGAAGACCGACACCGCGAGCACGCCAGCGGATTCGGACGCGTTGATCGATGCGTTCTCGGTGCTGCCCTGGACGCCGGATGACCCGCTGGTCTGATGCTCAGCGCGCGGCCGGGCGCACCCCCATGGCGATGGTCCGCTCGTCCATGCGCGGCTCATGCGTCAGGCCGCGCCGCACCGCCCAGGTGTTGAGGTACTGCAGCAACTGGATCATCGGCACCTGCTCCGCGTAGTAGGCGGTGGCCTCCTTCCAGATCGCCTCGCGCCTCTCGTCGTCCATCGTCGCCGATCCGCGGGCGAGGAAAGCGTCGAGCCGTGGGTCGGAATGCCGCGTCATGTTGGAGGCGCCCGTCAGCTTCGCCCGGTCGAAGGTGGCGACGATGGCAAGCAGGTAGTTGGACGCCTCGCCGCTGCTGCTGCCCCAGGCGCCGATCTGGATCGCGTGCTCCTGCCGCGTGCGGCGGGGGACGAAGGCGGTGAAGGGCATGGCGTCGATCGTGGTGCGCACGCCGATGCGGCTCCACATCTGGCCGACGGCCTGGGCGATGCGGGAATCGTTGGGCCAGCGATCGTTCGGGGTGGCCAGGGTCAGGCGGAAGCCATCGGGGAAGCCGGCCTCGGCCAGCAGGCGCTTCGCGCCCTCGGCGTCGAAGGCCATGGGGCGCACGGCGGGGTTGTAGCCGAAGGCGCCCTCAGGCAGCCATTGCGCGGTCGCCGTCGCGGCGCCGTCCATGCCGCGCTCGACCAGCGCGTCGCGGTTGATGGCCATGGACAGCGCGCGACGCACGCGGACGTCGAGGAACGGGTTGCGCTCCAGCGGTGTGCCGGCGTTGTCGGTGACCAGCGGCGTCGCGCCGCTGCGCGAATAGTCCGGTGAGATGAAGAGCGTCCGCAGCGAGGGGATCTCGGTCACCGTCAACCGCTGCTCCCGGCGCAGGCGCGCGAGGTCGGTCGTCGGGATCTGCTCGATCAGGTCGACATCGCCGGCCAACAGCGCGGCGGTGCGGGCGCCGTCGTTCAGCAGGAAGCGCACCGTCACGCGCTCCCAGGGCTCCCGCCCGCCCCACCAGGCGTCGTTGCGCACCAGTTCGACGCGGTCGCCGGAGCGATAGGCGCCGAGGCGATAGGGGCCGGTGCCGACCGCGGCGCGGCCGCTGTTGAAGGCCTCGTTGTCGGCGCCCGTCGCGGCGTGGCGGGCGATGATGGCGACGGAGGCGAGGTCGAGCGGCAGGAGCGGGTGCGGGTCCTTCGTGTGGATGTGGATGGTGCGGGGATCGATCACCTCGATCCGCGCGATGGAGCGCAGGAAGCCGCCGAAGCCGCCCGGGCTGTTCGGCACGTTGGGCGCGCGCTCGACGGTGAAGACGATGTCGTCGGCGGTGAAGGGCTTGCCGTCATGCCAGGTCACGCCGGGCCGCAGCTTGAACTCCCACACCGTCTCCGAGATCGCGCGGTAGCTTTCGGCGAGGGCAGGGTAGGGGCGGGCGCGGGCGTCACGCTCGACCAGGCGGTCGAAGATATGCATGCCCAGCATGTTGTTGGGGCCGAGATTGTGCCAGTGCGGGTCGATGGAGGTGACCGCGGCGGCGTAGCCCATGGTCAGCGTCTGGGCGGCGGCGGGCGCGGCGGCGGCGGCGAGGCCGAGCGCAATGGTGGCGACGAGGGATCGCAGCATGGTCATGGTCTCCCGGCAGGGCTTTGGGCGGGAGAGAACCCTGTGTATGGCGCACAGGCAAGAAAAAACCCCGCAGGGCTCGCGCCGCGCGGGGTTCGATCCTGGTCCGGCCCGGGGGCTTACCCCTGCCGCTCGACCATCAGGCGCTTGATCTCGCCGATCGCCTGCGCCGGGTTCAGCCCCTTCGGGCAGGTCCGGGTGCAGTTCATGATGGTGTGGCAGCGATAGAGGCGGAACGGATCCTCGAGGTTGTCGAGCCGCTCGCCGGTCGCCTCGTCGCGGCTGTCCGCGATCCAGCGATAGGCCTGCAGCAGCACGGCCGGGCCGAGGTAGCGGTCGCCGTTCCACCAGTAGGACGGGCAGGCGGTGGAGCAGCAGAAGCAGAGGATGCACTCCCACAGCCCATCCAGCTTGGCGCGCTCCTCCTTCGACTGCCGGCGCTCCCCATCGGGCGGCGGCGGGCTGTCGGCCTTCAGCC
>JAIYAI010000432.1 GCA_027489135.1 Acetobacteraceae bacterium | reverse complement strand
CTGAGGACCCGCGCCATGCTGCTCGCCGCCACGCGTCCGCTCGATGCCATGATAAAGGCCATCGGTCGCGCCGCCCGCGCCCAGGACCCGGCCGGCGCCGTGGCCGCGGCGATCGGCACGCATGCCGCCGACCCGGCGCTGCTCGCCGGCGCCGCGCTCGCTGAGAACCCGGCGCATTACTGCCGCCACCTGCTGCACGAGGACGCCGAGGCCGGCTGGGCCGTCGCGGCCCTGGTCTGGCGCCCGGGGCAGATGTCGCCGGTGCATGCACACCGGGCCTGGTGCGCCGTCGGCATCCACCGCGGCGTTCTGGTGGAAAGCTTCTACGCCGCGGGCGAGGCGCTGGTGCCGTCCGCGGTGCATCTGCGCCGGCCCGGCGATATCTCGGCGGCGCCGGCCGATCCCGCGCTGATCCACCGCCTCGCCAACCTTGGATGCGAGACGGCGGTGTCGATCCACGCCTATGGCCTGCGCTTCGACCGCTTCTGCACGGACCTGAACACGATCCACGCCGCCTGACAGCGGCGTGGACCTGTCGCGGGTCAGCCCTGTGCGGCGGCGCGGGAGGCCAGGAAGCGGTCCCACTCCTCGCGGTCCCAGGCCTGCTTCAACTGGTCCAGGAAGGCCACGGATTCGGCCCGCTGCCGGTCCAGCGCGCGGCGCTCCTCCTTCAGCCGATCGAGCGTTGCCTGGCGGTGCGCGTCGAAGGCGCTGTTGCCGCTGCCGCCGAGGGTCATGGGCAAGGCGGCGCGCCGCGCCCGGCGCCCGACCCGACACGGCCAGAGCCCGACGGCGTCGCCGACGCGCCAGGCGACCAGCGCGGCGATGCCGAGCGGCCACCAGAGGATGAAAGCCAGCACCACCGCCGCGACGGGCCACAGTATCGGCACCGCGGCCGGCAGGGTGAGGCCGGCGCCACGGGGCAGGGAGAGGGAGCAGGTCGACAGCGTCACCTCCGAACGTGTGTGTGACGGATATTCACATAAGGGTGCGAAATCGGCCACGCCCTACAGGGTAGCGCGCGAATCATGACCTTCACCGATCAGTGCAGCGCGTCGATCCCGACTACCGGCGTCCCCGCTTCGTCCGGCCCGGCCCGCCGTGCCGCCAGCACCGCCCGTGCCTCCCGAAGGCGCCCCGCGGCGAGGCAGGCGCGCAGAAGGGTGAACTCGATGATGTCGTGCTGCGCCAGGCTGCCGCCGACCCGCTCCCGCTCCGCCTGCAACGGCGCGAGCAGGTCGATCGCGGCTTCCCAATCCTGGCGCGCGAAGGCGGCGAAGCCGGCGGCCAGGGCAGGGACGTAGTCGCCCGCTGTGTAGCGGCCCTCCGCCGTCATCGCCTGCATCTGCGCGACGCGCGCCGTGGCGTCGGCCGTGTCGCCGGCGACGGTGCGGGTCATCATCACATGCAGGTCGGCGAAGCCGTTGCCGGGCCGGGGGAGAAGGTCGCCCGCGACCTGCTGCAGCAGCGCCCAGGCCGCCGCGTCGCGTGGATGCCCCGCCAACTCCCAGCGCCAGAGGAAGGCCGCGCCATCGGTCACACGCTGCTGCGGCGGCCCGCTGTGCCGGTCCGGCGTCAGCGCATCCCGGTAGCGGGCGAGCGCCGCTTCCGCCTGCCCCGCCGCCAGTTCCACCAGGGCGAGATGCCAGTTGAGGTGGCCGTGGAAATAGCCCTCGCGCGGATAGTCGGCGAGCCAGCCGCGCAGGAAGGCGATCCCCGCATCGGCCTCGCCATCCTCGTAGAACAGATGCGCCTGGGTATGCGCGGCCTGGGCGTTGTGGGTCGTCTGCGCCAGCGATCGCGCGATCAGCGGCCGCGCCTCGGCACGCCGCCCCGCCTCGGACAGCGCCATGGCATGGTGCGCCAGGAACCAGGCGTCGTCGCCATAGGCCGGCGCGATGCCGTCGAGCAGTTCGGCGATCATCCGCTTCTGCCCGATGCGGCCGGAGGCGCCGATCAGCCCGTTCGGGTTCGCCGCCACCGCGACCACCATCACGTCGCGCGGCCAGTCCGTCAGGTGCGTCCGCAGCGCGGCGATGGCCGCTTCGGTCCGGCCGGCGAGCACGAGGCGGAACACCCCGAGCAGGCTCGCCTCCCGCGGCGAAACCCCGGCGGCCAGCGCCTCGGCCTCGGCCAGCGCGGCCTGGGCGGCGGCGCCCTTGCCCTCGCGCATCAGCACCTGGGCGCGGCCCGCATGCGCCATGGCGAAGCCGGGATCGGCGGCGAGGGCGGCATCGAAGCCCTCCATCGCCCCGGGATAGTGGGTCAGCAGCTTCTCGCGCGCGTCCTCGTAGGCGTCGCGCGCTGCGGCGATCGTGGTGGAGAGGCCGAGGCCGTAGCGGTCCGCCATCATCGCGCGTCCTTCCCTGTACTTCGGAAGGAAGCCTATCCCCGCCGCAGTAGCGCCTCCACCCCCGTGTCGAGCACCACCTCGAAGGGCGGCGCGCCGGTGCCGGGGGGCGGCATGCGTGCGCGTTCCAGCATGGCGAGGCCGTGCGACAGCGCCCAGACCTGCAGCGCGACCAGCCGCGGATCGGGCCCGCCCGGCGGCAGCAGCGGCGCGATCGCCGCTTCCAGCCCGCGGAACGGCCCCTCGCCGGGCGCGCCCTCCATGGTGGCGACGTTGCGGAACATGAACATCGCCGCGTAGTAGCCGGGTTCGCGCCGGGCGAAGTCGAGATAGGCGGGTCCCATGCGGCGCAACGCCTCGCCGGGGCTCGGCGCGCCGCGGGTGGCGCCGGCTAGCGCCTCGCCGAACAGCGCGAAGCCGCGCGCGCTGAGCGCTGCCAGCACCTCCTCGCGGTCCTTGAAGTGGCGGTACGGCGCGGAGGCGGAGACGCCGGCGCGGCGCGCCGCCTCCACCAGTGTGAAGCCGGCCGGGCCGCGTTCGGCGACGAGGTCGCGCGCGGCTTCCAGAAGCGCCTCGCGCAGGTTGCCGTGATGGTAGCCGCGGCGCGGTGCGGCCGCCTGCGGGTCGCTCATGGCGTACCCACTTGGCGCCGTTGCGCCGCCCGAGATCTTCGGTGCACGCCGACTTGGACGGTGTGCGCCCGGCCTGCGATCAGGGCGTCCCGATG
>JAIYAI010000418.1 GCA_027489135.1 Acetobacteraceae bacterium | reverse complement strand
TCGAAGCCGATGGTGACGGAGGGGAACTGGTCCTGCCGCGTCACCGTCAGCGGCCCGGCGCCACGGCTGACGGTGGCGATGGCCGAGAGCGGCACCTGCGACGCCTGCACCCCGCCGCCGGCGAATTGCGCGTTGCCGGCGACCGTCTGCCCCGCCCGCGTCGCCGGCACGCGCAGCAGCCCGATCGCCGTGGGATCATCGCGGAGCGAGGGCGTCGCCTCCAGCACCACGCGGTACTGGTTGTTCGGGGTATAGATCGTCGAGACCTGGCGCTGGCCGAAGGCGTTGTAGAGGATGTCGTCGATCGACTGCATGGTCACACCGAGCTGCCCGGCCCGGTCACGGTCCACCTCCACCCGCACGCGCAGCCCGCTCTCGCGCTGGTCGGTCGCCAGGTTGCGCAGCTCCGGCCGCTGTTCCAGCGCCGTGACCAGGCGCGGGGCGTAGTCCGAAAGCTCCGCGGCGACGGGGCCGGTGACGGTGTATTCGTACTGCGTCGTGCCGGGCCGCGCGCCGATCTGGATGTCCTGCACCGCCTGCTGCCGCACCAGCACGCCGGGGATCGCGTCCAATCGGGGCTGCAGCCGGTCGATGATCGCCTGCGCATCGGCATGGCGCGTATTCCGCGGCGTCAGCACGGCGGTGACGCGGCCGGTGTTCTGTGCGGGGTTCAGCGTGCCCGCCCCGGCCAACGTCGCCACCGCCGCGACATCGGGATCGGCGCGCATCGCGTCCGCGACCTGCCGCACCAGCGCCGCCGTGCGGGCGAAGGAGGCATCCTGCGGCGTCTCCACCGTGGCGACGATCAGCCCGGTATCCTGCCGCGGCAGGAAGCCCTTGGGCGCCACCACGTAGAGCCAGGCCGTCCCGGCCAGCGTCGCCGCGGCCAGCAGCAGCATCGGCCCTTCGTGCCGGAGCGCCCAGGACAGCGTCCGGGCATAGCCCCGGGTCAGCGCCGCGAAACCGCGCTCGAAGGCGCGGGACAGGCGGCCCGGCCGCTCTTCCTCTGCGGAGCGGAGCATGCGCCCGCACATCATCGGCGTCAGGGTCAGGGAGACGAACATGGAAACCGTGACGGCGATGGTCATGGTCAGCGCGAACTCGGCGAAGAGCCGTCCCACCACCCCTGGCATGAAGAGCAGCGGGATGAAGACCGCGACGAGCGACACGGTCAGCGAGATCACGGTGAAGCCGATCTGCGCCGCGCCCTCGTAGGCGGCTTCCAGCGGCTTCTTCCCCTCCTCGATCAGCCGGACGATGTTCTCGATCATCACGATGGCGTCGTCGACGACGAAGCCCGTGGCGATGGTCAGCGCCATCAGCGAAAGGTTGTCGAGCGAGAAGCCGCAGAGCGCCATCACCGCGAAAGTGCCGATGATGGAGAGCGGCAGCGCCACGGCTGGGATCAGCGTCGCGCGCGGGCTGCGCAGGAACAGCCAGATCGTCAGCACCACCAGCACGACCGCGAG
This sequence comes from Acetobacteraceae bacterium, assembly GCA_027489135.1. Taxonomy (GTDB): domain Bacteria; phylum Pseudomonadota; class Alphaproteobacteria; order Acetobacterales; family Acetobacteraceae; genus JAIEOP01. Next base: position 4,147 of record JAIYAI010000418.1, on the reverse strand, counting down.
CGCGAGGGTGAACTCCACGTCGCGGACGGAGGCGCGGATGGTCTCCGTCCGGTCGGCCAGGATGGTCAGCTTCGCCCCTGGCGGCAGGGCGCGTTCCAGCTCCGGCAGGCGCTCCCGGATGCCCTCCACCGTCTCGACGATGTTGGCGCCAGGCTGGCGCTGCACGTCGACCAGGACGGCGGGCCTGCCGTCGAACCAGGCGCCGTTCAGCGTGTTCTCGAGATCCTCGACCGCCGTGCCGATGTCGGAAAGCCGGACCGGCGCGCCGTTGCGCACGGCAACGATGAGATTGCGGTATTCCGCGACGCTGCGGATCTGGTCGTTGGCCTGCACCGTCGCCGCCTGGCGTGGCCCGTCGACGCTGCCCTTCGGCGTGTTGACGTTGCCCGTGACCACGGCCTGGCGGACATCCTCCAGCGAGAGGCCGAAGGTCGCGAGCGGCGCGGGATCGACCTGGATGCGCACCGCGGGCCGCATCGCCCCCTGCACGATCACGCGCCCGACGCCGCCGACCTGCGCCAGGCGCTGCGCCAGCAGCGTGTCTGCGGCGTCCGAGAGCCGGAACAGCGGCAGCGTGTCGGACGTCAGCGCCAGCGTCATGATCGGCGGGTCGGCCGGGTTTACCTTCGAATAGGTGGGCGGATAGGGCAGGCTTGAGGGCAGCGTGCCGCGCGCCGCGTTGATCGCCGCCTGCACGTCCTGCGCGGCATCGTCGATCCGCCGGTCCAGGCGGAACTGCAGGGTGATCCGGCTGGTCCCCGGCCCGCTGACCGAGGCGATGCTGTTCAGCCCCGCGATCTGCGCAAGCTGCCGTTCCAGCGACGCCGTGACCAGCACCGCCACGGTCTCCGGCGAGGCGCCGGGCAGGGTCGTCGACACCTCGATGGTCGGGAAATCCACCTGCGGTAGGGCGGAGACGGGCAGGCGGAGATAGCCGAAGGCACCCACAAGGATCACCGCGATGGACAGCAGTGCCGTCGCGATGGGCCGGGCGATGAACGGCGCCGAGAGGTTCACGGGCGGGGCGCGGGCGCAGGCGTTGCGCCGCTGCCCTCGGCTGCGGGCTGGCGCCGGCGCGGGCCCTGGCCGCCACCCGCACCCTCCGTCACCGCCACTCGCGCCCCGTCGCTCAGGCGAAGCGCGCCGGAGGTCACCACCCGCTCGCCGGGACGCAACCCCTCCTGCACGACGGCGAGGGTCTGGGTCACCGGCCCCAGGGTCAGCGGCCGCTGCTGCACGGTGGGGGGTGTGCCCTCCTCGGCCGGCGGGCGGAGGACGAAGGCATAGGCCCCGTCCGGCCCGCGCTGCACCGCGACCAGCGGCACGGTCGTCGCGTTGGCCAGCGTGTCGACCTGGATGCGCACCGTGGCGAAGGCGCCGGGCCAGAGCCGGTAGTCGTCGTTCGGAAAGCTCGCCTTCAGGCGGATCGTACCGGTGGTCTGGTCCACCGCGTTGTCGATGGTGAGCAATTCACCCCGCACCGGTTCCTCGCCCGCGCCCGGGACGCTGGCGGTGACCGCGACAGGTCCGCGCTGCATGGCGCGGCGGATCTGCGGCAGGTTCTGCTGCGGCAGGGTGAAGATGACGGTGATCGGCTTGATCTGCGCGACGGTGGCGATTGCGGTGGCGTCCCCCGCCCGCACCAGGTTGCCCTGGTCCACGCCGCGCAGCCCGACCCGCCCGTCGATCGGGGCCCGGATGGTGGTGAAGTCGAGCTGTGTACGCGCCGCGTCGATCTGCGCCTGGTCGGCGGCGACCAACGCCTCGTATTGCGCGACCTGGGCGCGCTGCGTGTCCTGCTGCTGCTGGGAGACGCCCTGGCTGCGGGCAAGCTGGGCGTAGCGCTGCAGGTCGAGCCGGGCATTGGCCAGCAGCGCCTCGTTCTGTGCCTTCTTCGCCAGCGCCTGGTCCAGCGCGGCCTGGTAGGCGCGGGGATCGATGCGCGCGAGCACGTCGCCGCGCTTCACCTCCTGTCCCTCGCGGAAGGCGATCTCGACCAACTGCCCGTCGACCTGGGCACGCACGGTGATGGTGTTGGTCGCCTGCACCGTGCCGAGCGCCTCCAGCGAGATCGGCACGTCGCGGCGTTCCGCCGGGGCGATGGCGACGGAGACGGGCGGACCGCCTGCGCCGCGTGGGCCCATGCGGGCGGGGCCCTGCTGCGCCGGCTGCGGGCGGTACCACAGCCAGGCCCCCGCGCCGCCGAGCAGCGCCAGCACCAGCAGCCAGGCGATGATCCGCCCGAGCCAGGAGGCACGGCGCGGCGGTGCCTCGGTCGGCGTCGCCTGCGGTGCCTCGAGTGGCGCGGGCTTCAGCGGTGCGTTCATGCCGGGGTGTCCCATCCGCCGCCGAGGGCGCGATACAGCCCGACCGCCGCCTGCAGCCGATCGAGCTTCGCCAGGACCAGGGTCTGGCGCGCGGTGAAGAGGCTCTGCTGCACGTTCAGCAGGGTGATCACGTCGATGGTGCCGGCGCGAAGCTGCGCGTCGGCGATGGCGTAGGCGCGTTCGGCCGCGCGCACCGCGCCGGCCTGCAGCGCCTCCCGCTGCGTCGTCTCCCGCAGCGCCACCACGGCATCCTCCGTATCCTGCAGGGCGTCCAGGATGGCCTGGCGGTAGGCCGCCAGGAGCTCCATCGCCTGCGCCTCGTTCAGCCGGACCTGGCCGATCAGGGCGCCGCCCCGGAAGATGGGCTGCAGCAGGCCCGCGGCAATATTGAACACGGCCGAGCCCGGCTGCATCAGGGATTCGATGGCGATGCTCTGGAAGCCGCCGGAGCCGGTCAGCGTGATGGTCGGCAGCATCTGCGCCCGGGCGAAGACCACGTTGGCGTTGGCGGCGGCGAGGTTGGCCTCGGCCTGCCAGACATCGGGGCGGCGCACCAGGATTTCCGCGGTCAGGCCCGGCGCCGGCGCCGGCACGGTCAGCCCCTCCAGGTCGCCCCGGTCGGCGACGGCGAGCGTCGCGGGCGGGCGGCCGGTCAGCGTGGCCAGCGCGTTGCGGTTCTGCTCCATCGATTGCAGGAAGGGCGGCAGGTTCGCGCGGATCTGCGCCACCACCGTCTCCTGCTGCGCGACATCGAGGCCGGTGGCGGTGCCGACGGTCAGCCGCGCCCGCAGCGTCTCCAGCACGCGTTCGGCCGTTCGCAGGTTGGACTGCTGGATCTCCACCTGCTCCCGCGCCGCGAGCATGGCGAAGTAGGTGTTGGCGACGGCGGCCGAGGTGGTGATGGTCACGGCGCCAAGGTTGAAGCGGAAGGCCGCCTGGCTTTGCTGGGCGACCTCCACCGTCGCGCGATTCTTGCCCCAGAAGTCGATCTCGTAGCTGCCGGCGAGGCCGATGCTGTTGCTCGAGGTCTTGCGGATGCGGTTGGCCGATTGCACGGCGCCGGCGGTCGCGGCCGCGACCGTGGTCTGCACCCTCGACGCGCTGCCGGTCAGGTTCAGGATGGGGAGCAGCGTCGCCCCGGCGATGCGAAGCTGCGCATCGGCCTGGCGAAGCTGTGCCTCGGCCACCGCGATGGTCTGGTTGGCCGCCATGGCCTCTGCCATCAGGCGGTCGAGCTCCGGCGAGCCGAAGCCGCGCCACCAGCGCGCATCGGGCCAATGCGCCGCCAGCCCATCCTCCGCATTCCGCAGCGTCCGCGGTAGGGGCATGCCGGAGGAGGGTGCATCGGGCGTCAACCAGCGTGACAGGGCGCAGCCCGGCAGCAGCAGGGCCAGCGCCAGGGTCGCGGCGGTGCGAAGGCGGTAAGGGGTCGGGCGGGCGAGGCCCATGCAGTCTCCTCGAGCAAAGCGGCGGCGCCCTGCCGTGCGCATCATGACCGCGTCCGGCGGCCCTGGCAGACAGAATAGCGTAAGGAAGGGTAACCCACCGTATCCCCTGTCAAGCGGCCGTCGCTGCGGCATGATCCTCCGACGGGCCAGTCCCGGCCCCGGAGGAGACCTGCGATGAGCGCCTACGAGTTCAAGGAGAACGAGTTCTTCAACGCCGGCCGCGACATCTGGTTCGAGATGCGCGGGCAGAAGGTGGCCGAGGCCGCGATGGAGCAGGCGGCGAAGGACGACATGACCGGCGAGCTTCGCCAGTACCTGTTCGAGCACTGCTTCGGCGCGGTCTGGGCGCGGCCCGGGCTGAACACGCCGACG
>JAIYAI010000559.1 GCA_027489135.1 Acetobacteraceae bacterium | reverse complement strand
CTGCGCTACCTGCCGCCGTACAGCCCCGACCTGAACCCGATCGAACAGGTCTTCGCCAAAATCAAGTCGGACCTCAGGAAGCAGGCGGCGCGCACCGTCGACGCACTTTGGCAGGCCCTAGGCACCATCGCCGCGCAACTCCAGTCCACGCAGTGCCAAAGCTACTTCAGAAACTCCGGCTATTCCCAGTCAGCATGAAAACGCTCTAGGCCTCGGGCAAGGCGACTGATTCGCGCCCTCGGCGCGAGCGCCTCGGACGATCATGCGCCGAGCGCCTACGGCAATATCTGGAGCAGCTTGTCTCGGTTCTGACGGATCACGCCGTGATCCATCAGAACGGAGGCTGCTAGACCTCCCAGAACCGCTTTCGGGCCTCGCGCCCGGCCTGCTCCGGCGTGATGCCGATGTCGCGCAGCATGCGGCGGTCGAGGCTGGCCAGGACCTGGCGCTCGCGCGACCGGGCGATCATCAGCCCGACTAAACGCCACGTGGCCCCGGCCAGGCGCCGGGCCCGGGTCCCGGGCCGCACGCCCTCGCCCGACATCCGCGACATGACCAGGTCCGACATGACACTCTCCTCATTGCAAAGGGAAACAACGGGGGAAGCATGACAGCCGCCACGCCCCGCGAAAAACCAAATCGCTTGAGGAAATGACATAGCCTGGCTAAACACAACCATGGCCGCCCGCCTGCCCCCCCTCGCCTCCCTCCGCGCCTTCGAGGCCGCCGCCCGGCACCTCAGCTTCACCCGTGCCGCGGAGGACCTCTCCGTCACCCCCGGTGCCATCAGCCAGCAGGTCAAGCAGCTCGAGGACTGGCTCGGCGTGCAGCTCTTCCGCCGGATGCCGAAAGGCGTGCTGCTGACCGATGCGGGGCAGCTCTACGGCAGCGAGCTCAGGGAGGTCTTCGCCCGCCTGGTGCTGGCCAGCGATCGGGTCCGGCGTCAGGCGGCCTCCCCCATCCTCACCATCTCGATGGTGCCGTCCCTGGCGACGCGCTGGCTCATCCCCCGCCTGGGCGAGTTCCGCGCCCGCCACCCGGAGATCGACCTCCGGCTCGAGGTGAACTCGGCGCCGACGGACTTCACGCGGGAGGCAGTGGATGCCGGCATCCGCCAGGGCCGCGGCCCGGGCTGGCCGGGGCTGCATGCCGACCCACTCTTCCCGAACATCGTCTTTCCCGTCTGCAGCCCCCGCCTGCTCGAGGAGGGGCCGCCGCTGCGCTCGCCGCGCGACCTTGCCCGCCTGCCGCTGCTGCACGAGGACCCCTGGATCGACGCCGAGGGCCGGTCGCAGGAGCTGACCTGGACGGAATGGCTCGCCGCCGTCGGCGCGCCGGAGGTGGACGCGACCCGCGGCCCGCATTTCAGCCAGACCCAGATGAGCCTGCGCGCGGCGCTGGCGGGCCAGGGCGTTGCGCTGGCGAATGCGGTGCTCGCCGGCGAGGACCTGCGCGCCGGGCGCCTGATGCGCGCCCTGCCGCATCAGGTCGATGCCGGCAGCGGCTATTGGTTCGTCTGCCCCGAGGGCGGGCTGGGCAAGCCGCGCCTGGCCGCCTTCCGCGCCTGGCTGCTCGAGGAGGCCGCGCGGGAGCGCGAAGCCGCGTAGGCGGGGCGCACTTGCAACCGCCGGTTTCGTGCTAGGCTCCCGCGCCTTTCGGTATGGAGAGACGCATCATGGCCTATCGTCGCCTGCTGCTGCCGCTGACCGGCACCGCGGCCGGGGAAGCCGCGCTTGCGACCGCGCTCAACGTCGCGCGGATCTGGAACGCCCATGTCCACTGCCTGCATGTGCGGGTGGATGCGCGCGACGTGGCACCGCTGGCCGGCGAGGGCCTGTCCGGCGCCATGATCGAGGAGATGATGGCCGCGACCGAGCGTGAGAGCGGCGAGCGCGCCGGCCGCGTGAAGGACCTGTTCCAGCGCTTTGCCGACCATGCCGGCGGCGTCACCCTGGCGATGAGCGCCGAGACCGCGCTGAAGACCGAGGGGCCGACGCTGTCCTTCGAGGCGATCGCGGGCCGCGAGGAGGACGTCGTCGCGCAGCAGTCTCGCCTCTACGACATGGCCGTCGTGCCGCATCCCGAAGCCGGGGAGGACATCTCCTCCTCCGACGCGCTGCATGCGGTGCTGTTCGACAGCGGCCGGCCCGTGCTGATCGCGCCGCGCGAGGTGCCGGCGACCATGGGGACCCGGGTCTGCATCGCCTGGAACGGCAGCGCCGAGAGTGCCGCGGCGGTCGCCGCCGCCCTGCCCTGGCTGCACCGAGCGCAGGCCGTGCGCGTGCTCTACGCCGACGAATACCAGCGCCGCGGCCCAGGGGTGGACGGCATCCTCAGCTATCTCCGCTGGCACGAGATCGAGGCGGAGAAGGTGCTGTTCAAGCCGATCACCAAGGAGGTGGGCGCGGGCCTGCTGGGCGCGGCGCGCGACTTCGGCGCCGACCTGCTGACCATGGGCGCCTACAGCCATTCGCGGCTGCGCCAGCTCATCCTGGGCGGCGTGACGCGGCATGTGCTGGAGAATGCCGATATCCCCGTCCTGATGTGCCGCTGACGGCGCGTTCATCAGCGCCGCGAATATCGGCGATGGTGCCGGACCCATGGCGGGCCCGGCACCACGCCCCCATCTGGGCCGTCGAGCGGACGACAAACCCGTCCGGCATGAGGACCCAATGATCGATGTCAGGCCCTTCAACACGCTCGGCGGCGCCGACCATGGCTGGCTGAAGGCCCGCCACCACTTCTCCTTCGCCGGCTACCACGATGACGCCCGCACCAACTGGGGACGGCTGCGCGTCTGGAACGACGACGAGATCGCCGCCGGCACCGGCTTCGACCCGCACCCGCATCGCGACATGGAGATCATCACCTATGTCCGCGAGGGCGCGATCACGCATCGCGACAACATGGGCAATGTCGGCCGGACCGAGGCCGGGGACGTGCAGATCATGTCCGCCGGCACCGGTGTGGTGCACAGCGAGTACAACCTGGAAAGCGAGACGACCCGGATCTTCCAGATCTGGATCATCCCCGATCGCCGCGGCGCGAAGCCCAACTGGGGCGCGAAGCAGTTCCCGAAGGCGGCGCGCGAGGCCGGGTTCGAGGTACTGGCCAGCGGCCGGGCCAGGGATGCCGGCACCGACGCCCTGCCGCTCAACGTCGACGGCGCGGTGATGGCGACGACGCTGAAGGCGGGGCAGGCGGTGACGCTCGATCTCGCGCCCGGCCGCGCCGCCTACCTGGTGCCAGCCAAGGGGGCGGTCACGGTGAACGGCACGCCCGTCGGCACCCGCGACGGGGCAGCGGTGCGGCAGGAGGCGCGGATCGAGATCACGGCGTCCGAGGAGGCCGAGATAGTGCTGGTCGAGGTCGCGGAGGACTGACCGGCGATTGACCGGCGCGGGCGGGGGGAAATGCGCCCCCCGCCCGCGCGGCGTCAGGCGATGATCGTGAAATCGGCCGTGGTCAGCGTGCCGATCAGGCCGAGGAAGGTGGCAATGGTCGAGGCCCCGCCCGCGCCGTTGCCGTTGGCATCATAGGTCAGCACTCCCGATACGGTGTTGAAGACGAAGCGGGTGTCGGCGGTGGAGGCCGCGCCCGTGGCGTTCGTCTCGAACTGTGCCGCGAGCAGCGACACGCCGGCGGTGAGACCGCCGCCGAAGCCGGCCGCCGAGAACGACATCCCGTCATCGGCGGTGACGAAGCCCACGATGGTATCGCGCCCATGCGCGGCCTGCATCCAGCGGAAACTGTCCTTGCCGGTGCCGCCATCGAGGCTGTCCCGGCCGCCGGCGCCGTCCAGCAGATCATTGCCGTCACCACCCTGCAGGGTGTCGTCGCCGCCCCCGCCGAGCAGGTCGTCGCGGCCACCGAGGCCCGCCAGCAGATTGTTGGCGCCATTGCCGGCGATGATGTTGTTCACCCCGTTTCCGGTGCCGTTTAGGGCACCACCGAGCAGGCTCAGATTCTCCACCTCGGCACCGAGCGTATAGTCGAAACTGGCGCGCACCTCGTCCGTGCCGCCACCGGCCAGTTCCAGGATCGCGTCGCCGGCATCGTCGAGGATCAGCACGTCGTTGCCGGCACCGCCCACCAGGCTGTCCGCGCCG
>JAIYAI010000224.1 GCA_027489135.1 Acetobacteraceae bacterium | reverse complement strand
CGGTCCTCGATGTTCCGCCGCAGCGCGGTGAGCTGGATGTAGGAGCCCTGCGGCACGTAGACGACCTCGTCCATCGCCACCGCCTGCAGCTCCCGCGCGATGCGCTGCTGGGCGGCGAGGTCCGGCGCCTCGAACCAGGCGGTGCGCAGCTGCTCCACCTTCGGCACGTCGGGCCAGCCGAACCAGGCGCCGGCGCCGTTCGCCCGCAGCGGGAAATGCGCCGCGGGGTTGAGGAAGTCGAAGGCGTCGAAGGCGGTGCACAGCACCGACCAGCCGCCCTTGTCGAGCGGCTCCTTGCTGGCGCGGCGCTGCACCGCGGTGCCCCAATCCATCTGCACCATGTCGAGATTGACGCCCATCCGCCGCAGCATGTCCCCGGTGACCTGGCTGAGCGCCGAGGGCGTGGCAATGTCGGTCGGCGCGAGCAGCCGGATCTGCTCGTTCCGGTAGCCCGCCGCGGCCAGCATCTGCTTCGCCTTGTCGATGCTGCGCGGACCCTTCAGCAGGTCAAGGCCGGCATCGTTGGCGAGCGGCGTGCCGGGGGTGAAGACGCCGACCTCGGTCTTGTAGAGCTCCTTCTCCGTGCCGACGACGGCGATCATCGCATCCTCCTGGCTCACCGCCGGCAGGAAGGCCTGGCGGATCGCCTTTTTGTCGAAGGGCGGCTGCAGCCAGTTGAAGCGCATGATGCCGGAGAGCGGCAGCGGGTTCAGTGGCGTGACGTTGACCTGCCGGTTGCGGCGGAGAAGCTGCAGGATCTCGGGCGGCGGGTTCTCGAACCAGTCCATCTCGCCGGACTGCATGGCGGCGGAGGCGGTCGCAGCATCGGTGATGATGTGCCATTCGACACGGTCGAAGTGCACGGTCTTCGGGCCCGCCAGCAGCCCCTGCCCGGCCGCCGGGGTCGGCTGGTAGCCGGCGAATCGCTCGAAGACCACGAGGCTGCCGGAGTTGAACTCATCGGCCTTGAAGCGGTAGGGCCCGGCGCCGACGACCTCGCGGATCTGCTGGAACGGGTCGGTATTGGCCAGGCGTTCGGGCATGATGAAGGGCAGCGGTGCGTTGATCGCGCCGAGTGCCGAGGCCAGCATCGGGAAAGGCCGCTTGAGGCGGTACCGCAGGCGCCGGTCGTCGAGCGCGACGATCTCGTCGGTCAGCGTGTCGAGATACTGGCCCATCGGGCTTCGCTTGGCCCAGCGCTTGAGGCTGGCGACCGCGTCCTTGGCCAGGATGCGCTCGTTGTCGTGGAAGCGGATATCGGCGCGCAGCGTGATGGTCGCCGTCAGCCCGCCATCCTCGACGACCATGCCTTCGGCAAGCTGGGGCTTCGGCTCGAAATTGCCGTCGATGCCGAAAAGGCAGTCATGCACCATCATCCCGAAATTCCGGGTGATGTAGGCGGTGGTCCAGATCGGATCGAGCACCGTCAGGTTGGCGTGCGGCACGAACTTCAGCGTCCGCGCGCGGGCCGGCTGGGCGATGCCGAAGCGCGGCAGCGCGGCGCCACCGGCAGCAAGGGTTGCGCCTGCGAGGAAGGCTCGTCTGTCCATTCGATCGGTCTCCCGCGGGCCCTTCTGGGTCGGCCCGTCATGGGGAGAGAGTTGCCCTTTTGGCGCCCGGACCGCAATGGCCCGGGCACGGCGAGGGGAATCAGGCCTTCTTCAGCCCCCAGAACACCGGCACCCCCTTCGGCACCTCGGTCAGCGCCCGGCGATAGGCGGTGGTGCCGAAATACTGGCCGCAGGGGAGCGTCGGTGCCTCCTCGAAGGCCGTCGCCTGGATCTCCCGGCAGATCGCCTTCTGCGCCGCGAGGTCCGGGGCGTCGAACCACTGCGCGCGCAGTGCCTCAAGCTTCGGTGAGGAGAACCAGCCCCACCACCCTCGCTCGCCATTACCGCGGATGGTCTGGTTCACGCCGGGATCGATCACGTCGAGCCCGGTCCAGAAGGTGAAGAAGATGCTCCAGCCGCCGCGCTCCGGCGGTTCCTTGCTGGCGCGGCGGGCGACCACCGTGCCCCAGTCCGTCGCCACGTAGTCGACGTTCAGGCCGCATTTCTTCAGCATGTCGTGCCCGACCTGGCCGAGCGCATGGACGTTCGGCAGGTCGGTCGCGGCCAGCATCACCACCTTCTCGCCCTTGTAGCCGGCGGCCTCGATCTCCCGCTTGACCTTATCGGTGTCGCGCGGGCCGGTCAGCGCCGCCATGCCGGCATCCGAGGCGAAAGGCGTCTCCGGCGGGAAGAAGCCGACATTCTCACGCCACAGCGCGCGGTCCGTGCCGGTCACCGCGGTCATGAAGTCGGCCTGGTTGATCGCGCCCATCAGCGCCCGCCGGATGCGGGGATTGTCGAAGGGCGGGTGCAGCGCGTTGAAGCGGCCCCAGCCGACGAGGCCGGTCGGGTTCGGGATCTCCACCACGATGTTGCGGTTGCGCCGGAACAGCGGCAGCAGGTCCGCCGTCGGCGCCTCCCACCAGTCGATCTCGCCGTTCTGCAGCGCTGCCGCGGCGGTGGAGGGATCGGGCTGGATCTGCCACTCGACGCGGTCGATGAAGACCGGCTTCGGGCCCGCGGTCCAGGACATCGCGCCGGAGGATCGGGGTACGTAGCCCGCGAATTTCTCGTAGACGAAGCGGCTGCCCTGCACGCGCTCATTCGCCACGAAGCGGAAGGGGCCGCTGCCGACCACCTCCGTCACCTGCCGGGCGCTGTCGGTCGCCGCCAGGCGTTCCGGCATGATGACGCAGATCGGCGTGACCAGCCCGCCGAGCGCCGTCGGCAGCAGCGGATAGGGCTTGTTCAGGCGGACCAGGATGGTGCGGTCGTCGGGGGCGGAGATCTCCGCCCTGCGTGCCAGCAGCTCCTGCCCCAGCGGATGGCGCGGCGCCCAGCGGCGGATGGAGGCGACGCAGTCCCGCGCGCGCACCGGCTCCCCGTCATGGAAGCGCAGGCCCTCGCGCAATGTCATGGTCCAGCGCCTGCCGTCCTCCTCCACCACATGGCCCTCGACCATCTGCGGCTGGATCCGGAAGCCCTCGTCCATGCCGTAGAGCGTGTCGTAGGCGAGGAAGGCGTGGATGCGGGTGATATAGGCGGTGGTGATGACGGGATCGACGATGCCGAGATCGGCATGCGGGATGAACTTCACCGTCTTCGCCGGCTGTGACAGGCCCGCCCGGGGCAGGCCGGCGGCCGCGCCGAACGCCGCCGCCCCCGTCATCAGGTCGCGTCGCTGCATCCGATACTCCCCCGTCCCGGTTCAAGGCGGCGCAGTGAACCGGGACGGGGCGCAGCGCGCAAGGCTTGCGTCAGATCGCGACGCGCACCCCGAGTTCCACCACCCGGTCCGCCGGGATGGCGAAGAACTCCGTCGCCGGCGTGGCATTCCGCGCCATCAGCCCGAACAGCCATTGCCGCCAGGCCGACAGCCGCGGCACGGTGGCGCGCACCACCGTCTCCCGCCCCAGGAAGTAGCTGGCCTGCATCGCGTCCCAGGCGACGCCCCGCTCCGGCAGCGTCGCCAGGGCGGCCGGCACGTCCGGACTCTCGCCGAAGCCATAGCGCAGGGTGACGCGGTGGATATCCGGGGCGAGGTCTTCCACGACCAGCCGATCGGCATCCGGCACGGCCGGGATGTCCTCGGTCGTCACGGTGACGAAGAGCACCCGTTCGTGCAGCACCTTGTAGTGCTTGAGGCTGTGCAGCAGCGCGCCGGGCACGGCATCCCCCTGCCCCGTCATGAACACCGCGATGCCCGGCACGCGCTGGGTGCGGCTCTGCGGCAGGCGCGCCAGGAAGCTGGCCAGCGGCAGGCCATCCGCGCGCAGCCGCGCGAAGAGCAGGTCGCGCCCCTGCCGCCAGGTCGTCATCAGCACCAGCAGCGCGGCGCCGAGCGCCAGCGGCATCCAGCCGCCCTCCGGGATCTTCAGCGCGTTGGAGGCGAAGAAGACGAGGTCAAGCGCGAGCAGCGGCGCGAAGACCGGCAGGACCAGCGCCCAGGACCAGCCATAGACGCGGTGGAAGACCAGCATCGCCAGCAGCGTCGTGCAGATGAAGGTCCCCGTCACCGCGATGCCGTAGGCGGCGGCCAGGTTGTCCGAGGTGCCGAAGGCCAGGACCAGCGCCACCACGCCCAGCAGGAGCGCGACATTGACCTGCGGCATGTAGATCTGCCCGGCCTCCGTGCCCGAGGTGTGGCGCACCGTCATGCGCGGCAGGAAGCCGAGCTGGATGCATTGCCGCGCCAGGGAATAGG
>JAIYAI010000118.1 GCA_027489135.1 Acetobacteraceae bacterium | reverse complement strand
GGCTCCGGCCGCTGGCGCCAGGATGCCGGCCCGCTCACGCCGGCCACTGTCTGGCCCAGCGTGATCGAGTTCAACCTCTTCCTCCGGCGCGACGTCGCCCTTGCGCTGGGTGGCTTCGACGACCGCCTCGGCCCCGGCACGCGCTGGGGCTCGGCCGAGGGCAACGACCTCGTCATGCGCGCGATCGCCGCCGGTCACGCAGCCCGCTACGACCCGGACCTCCGCATCGTACATCCGGACAAGCGCCTCTCCGACGTCGCCCGCGCACGGGCGGAAAGCTACGGCCGGGGCCTCGGCTTCGTGCTGCGCCGGCACGGCGTGCCGGCCGCGGTCTGGCTGCCGTACTTCTATCGGCCCCTCGGCGGCATCGCGCTGTCGCTGCTACGCGGTCGCCTCCACCATGCCGGCTACTACTGGGGCAGCCTCGCCGGGCGCCTCGCCGGCTTCCTCGCGCCCGGCACGCGCGACGGCGTGCCATTGCGCCCCATCCCAGGCCTTGCGCCATGAAGATCGCGATCGGCATCGCCACGCGCGGCCGCGCCGGCATCCTCTGCGAGACGCTGCGCGAGATCCATCGCCAGTTCCGCCAACCCGACCTGGTCCTCGTTTGCCACACCGTCGCGGACGACATCGCCGGCGCCGCCGCCGTGGCGCCGGAGACGGAGTTCATCGCCTCGCCCCCCGGCCTGCCGCGCCAGCGCAACGCGATCATCGAGGCCGCCGCGGCCGAGGGCTGCGACGCCATCCTCTTCCTCGACGACGATTTCCTCCCCGCGCCGGACTACCTCGCGGTGACCGAGGCCGTCCTCGCCGCGCATTCGGACTGCGTGGTCACGACCGGCACCGTGCTGGCCGATGGCGCCAAGGGCCCCGGCATCTCGCCGGATCAGGGGCGCGTCATCATCACCCGCGACCATCCGCCCGCCGACACCATGGCCGTCGCGCCGCACTTCAACGGCTACGGCTGCAACATGGCGATCCGCCTGGCGCCCACGCTCGCCCACGACCTCCGCTTCGACGAGGCGCTGCCGCTCTACGCCTGGTACGAGGATATCGACTTCACCCGCGCGCTCGGCCGGCACGGGACGATCCTGCGCCTCGCCGGCGCGCGCGGCGTGCATCTCGGCACCAAGGCGGCGCGGACGCCGGGGGTGCGCCTCGGCTACAGCCAGGTGGTGAACCCCGTGTACCTGGCACGGAAGGGCACCTTTCCGTGGAGCCACGCGATCCCCTCCGCCGCGCGGCACATGGCGATGAACCTAGCGCGCAGCCTCATTCCGGAGCCCGAAGTGGACCGCTGGGGACGGTTCCGGGGGAACGTGATCGGACTGTGGGACCTGCTGCGGGGCAAGGCAGCGCCTGGCAGGATCCTCAGCCTGTGAGCCTGTGCTTCCTCAGGGGAAAGGGAGCGAACTCCCTTTCCCCAGAAGCAGCGGCGGAGGTCTGACCCAATGGACGACCTCCTCTTCCTCGCCAGCAAGATCTTCTGGTTCATCGTCCGCCCCAACACCCTGGCACTCTTCCTCTCGCTGATCGGTCTCGCCCTCGTCTGGCGCGGCCGGCCGCGGGGTCGGTGGCTGCTGCTGGTCGGCCTCGGCTACTACACGTTCATCCTGGCCACGCCGGCGAGCCAATGGATCACCGCCCCGCTCGAGGACCGGTTCTCCCGCCCGGCCGAGGCGCCCGCGAAGGTCGATGGCGTGGTCGTGCTCGGCGGCGCCGTCGACCAGGTGCTGACCGAGGCGCACCAGATCCCTGCGCTGAACGGCGCGGCGGAGCGGATGACGGAGATGATGATCCTCGCGCATCGCTACCCCGGCGCGAAGCTCGTCTTCACCGGTGGCCAGGGCACCCTCACGCCGGGATCGCTGACCGAGGCCGATGTCGCGCGCCGCCTCTGGACCGCGATGGGCCTCTCGCCGGACCGCGTGATATACGAGGACAAGTCCCGCAACACGCACGAGAACGCGATCTTCACCCGCGACCTCGCCCAGCCGAAGCCCGGCGAGACCTGGCTGCTGGTGACCTCGGCGCAGCACATGCCGCGCTCGATGGGCGTGTTCCGCGAAGCCGGCTGGGATCCGGTGCCCTGGCCGGTGAACTACACCACGGGCGGGTCGCTCCGCGCGGCCTATGACGCGCCCTTCCCGACGCGCCTCAACCAGTTCGAGGGCGCTCTGCGCGAATGGGTCGGGCTGGTTGCGTACCGTCTGCTGGGTCGCACGAACGCGCTGTTCCCCGCGCCTGGCTGAAGGCGCAGGATTGCGGCCGATCAAGGCCGCGCCGCCCCGTCCGGTGCAGACTGCGCGGAACAGCACGGAGGGAGAGACCCATGGCGCTCAAGGACATCCTCGTCCATCTCGATGGCACGCCCGCTTCAGCGCGGCGCTTCGCCATCGCGGCCGACCTCGCGCAGCGCCACGGCGCGCATCTCGTCGGCCTCTTCGTCGCCGAGATCGCGCTGCCGCCCGGCGTCATCGGCGATGCCGGCGGCGGCGCGGCGATGGTGCTGCTCGACCAGATGCGGGAGACGCAGTTGGCCGATGGCGCCACGGCCCGGGCGCAGTTCGAGGACCGCGTGCGCCGCGACGGTCTCTCCGGCGAATGGCGCATGATCGAGGGCATGGGCACGGAGGTCGTGCCGCTGCACGCGCGCTATGCCGACCTCGTCGTGCTTGGGCAGCAGGATCCGGACGGGCCGTCCAACACGGGGGCGATCCTGGAGGCGACGCTGTTCGGCTCTGGCCGCGCCGCGCTGGTGGTGCCCTATGTCGGCGAATTCGCCAGCATCGGGCGCCGCCCGCTCATTGCCTGGAACGCGAGCAAGGAGGCCGCGCGCGCGATTGCGGACGCGCTGCCGATCCTGCAGGCCTCGGAGCAGGCGACGGTGCTGGCGGTCAATCCCCAGCGCGGCATCTCGGCGCATGGCGAGGAACCGGCGGCCGACATCGCGCATCATCTGGCCCGCCACGGCATCAAGGCGGTTGCGGAGCAGATGGTGGCCCCCGCGGTCGGCGACGACGAGGCGCTGCTGAACGCGGCGGCCGAGAAGAATGCCGACCTGCTGGTCATGGGCGCCTATGGCCATTCCCGCCTGCGGGAGATGGTGATGGGCGGCGTCACGCGGACCATCCTGCGCAGCATGACCCTGCCGGTGCTGTTGTCGCACTGAACCCCGCCCCGCCCTCCCCCACCGGTGGGGGAGGGTCAGCGCGGGGCGGCGCGCGCCGGCGCCCCGCCTCAGCGCGCCAGCGCCGTCCGCGCCTCCGCCACCTCCGGCCGAGCGCCCGCGCCGGCGACATCGACGAGCTGCCCCCAGGCGACGCGTGCGGCATCGGCATTGCCGGCCGCCACCGCTGCCCGCGCCGCGCCGACGATGGCGCGGTAGCGCCGCGGCTCGGTCGCCTGGACGGCCTGGAATTCGGTCAGCGCGGCGGCGGGCTGGCCGGCCTCCAGCAGCGCCTCGGCGTAGAGTTCGCGGGCCGGCGCCAGCGGGCCGGGCGTGATCGCGTGCTTGTCCGTGCGGGCTTCGCGCGCGGCCGCGGCACGCAGCGTGGCGAGGCCCTGCTCGCGCTGGCCGGATGCGAATTGCTGCCAGCCGAGCGCGCCGTCGTGCTGGATCGCGACCTGCTCCGCCCAGTACGCGTCACGGTCCTTCAGCGCCGCGGCGATGCGGCCGAGGGCGGCGATGTCCGGACTGGCCTCGGCCGCACGGCCGGCGCGCGCCAGGCCGATCGCGCGGGCGAAATGCGTCAGCGCCTCTGTGAAGGGCGCGGCCGGCGCGGGCTGCACCGCCAGCGTCGCCGCCTCGGCCCAGGCACCGCGTTCGAGGGCATTGCGCGCCGGCATGGCCGCCGAGGCGAAGGCGTAGGCGAGGCGCTTCGGGCC
>JAIYAI010000470.1 GCA_027489135.1 Acetobacteraceae bacterium | reverse complement strand
CGCAGGTGCTGCGGCAGATGGGCCTGCATGCGCGGAACGAGACCTTCACGGATGCCGGCCAGCTTCGCGCCGCCATGCATCGCAGCGTCGGGCCGAAGAAGCCCGCGCTCGCCTTCGCTGAATGGGAGGTGACGTCCGGCGTGGTCGGCCACTTCGTCGTCGTCGCCTATGCCGATGCCGTGCGCGACGCCTTCACCGTGCTCGACCCGGCGCATGGGCTGCAGGAGCCGACGGGTTTGCCGTTCTACTACCCGATGACCAGCGATGATTCGCCGCCCGTGCTGAAGTTCACCGGCGCGATCACCTTCATCGTCTGACCCCGATGGCCCTGCGGGCAATCCGTGCCGACATCACCACCCTGGCGGTCGATGCCGTCGTCACCGCGGCGAATGCGGGCCTGCGCGGCGGCGGCGGGGTGGATGGCGCGGTGCATCGCGCCGCGGGGCCGGCGTTGCTGGAGGCCTGCCGCGCCATCGGCGGCTGTCCGACCGGGGAGGCGCGGATCACCCCCGGCTTCGGGTTGGCGGCGCGCTGGGTGATCCACGCCGTGGGCCCGGTCTGGCAGGGCGGCGGGGCAGGTGAGCCTGATCTGCTCGCCGGCGCCTATCGCCACAGCCTGGCGCTGCTGCGCGACGCCGGGGGACACAGCATCGCCTTCCCGGCCATCTCCACCGGCGTCTACGGTTACCCGCCGGAGCGCGCCGTGGTGGTCGCGGTCGCCACCGTGCGCGCCGACCTCGTGGCACATGCAGCGCCCCTGGGCGACCTCGACGTCACCTTCTGCTGCTTCGACCCAACGACGCTTGCCCTCTACCAGAAGGAACTTGCCCCGTGACCGAGCCCTGCGACCTCACCGCGCTGGAGGCCCGCCGCCTGATCGGGCGCAAGGCACTGTCGCCCGTCGAGCTGATGGAAAGCTGCCTCAGGCGGATCGGCGAGGTTGACCACGCGGTGAACGCGATCGCCACGCTCGACGCGGATCGTGCCCGGGCGGGTGCGAAGGCGGCCGAGGCGGCGGTGATGCGGGGCGACGACCTCGGCCTGCTGCACGGGCTGCCGGTCGGCATCAAGGACCTCGACGACACCGCCGGGCTGCGCACCACGCGCGGCAGCCCGATCTTCAAGGACCACGTCCCGGACAAGGACGCGTCCATGGTGACCAACATCAAGAAGGCGGGCGGGATCGTCATCGGCAAGACGAACGTCCCGGAATTCGGCCTCGGCGCGAACACCCGCAACCGGGTGCACGGCGCAACCGGCAATCCTTTCGATCCGACGAAGAATGCGGCCGGCTCCTCGGGCGGCTCGGCCGTGGCGCTGGCGACGGGCATGGCGCCGCTCTGCTCGGGCTCCGACACGGGCGGGTCCCTGCGCAACCCGGCGGCCTTCTGCGGCATCGTCGGCTACCGGCCCAGCCCGGGCCTGGTGCCGGCGGAGCGGCGGGAGCATGGCTGGACGCCGATCTCGGTGCTCGGCCCGATGGCGCGGAACGTGCCGGACTGCTCGCTGCTGATGGCGGCCATGGCCTCCGACGACGCGATGGACCCGCTGGCCTACACCCTGCACAGCCGCACCGTGCGCGGGGAGCCGGCGCTGTTCCACCCCGTGCGCAAGCTGGATACGGCAGGGCTGAAGCTGGCCTTCAGTGCCGATTTCGGCTCGGCGCTGGTGGAGAAGGTGGTGCGCGAGGCGTTCGAGGCGCGGGTCGCGGCCATCGCGCCGCTGTTCGCCCGCGCCGTTGACGCACACCCCGACGTGACGGGCGGCGACGAGGCCTTCGAGGTCACGCGCTCGGCCGGCGTCATCACCTCCCACCTGCAGAAGGTGCGGGAGCGGCCGCAGGATTGCGGGCCCAACATCATTGCCAATGTCGAGGAGGCGCTGCGGTATTCGCTGGTCGACTATGCCCGCGCGGCGCAGTCGCAGACCCGCATCTACCGCGACTTCCAGCGCTTCTTCGCCGAGCACGACGTGCTGATCACACCGGGCATCACCATCAGCCCGCGCAACTGGCGAGAGCTCTACCCCAGCGAGATCGACGGCACGCCGGTGCGCACCTATTTCCACTGGCTCGCGCTGGCCTACTACGTCTCCCTCGTCGGCCACCCGGCGGTCTGCCTGCCGATGGGCGTGGACGCGAAGGGCATGCCCTTCGGGCTGCAGATCGTGGGACCGCGCGGTGGCGATGCCTTCGTGCTGGCCGTCGCCGCGGCGATCGAGGAGGCCTTCGCGGGCGACGCGGCCCTGGCGCGGCCGGTGCCGGATCTCGCCAGGCTGCGCGCGGCGCCGCCGATCAGCGGGATGGAGGGTTTCCTCGGCTTCGACTGAGCCGCGCCGCGCGCCGAGCGGGCGCACCCCTGTCGCGCCGCGCGGGGGGCGCCCTGTCGCCGGCGCGTGGTTCGTGGGTCTCCCCCGGCGGGGGCGGTGTCAGGCCGCCTGCTTCCGCGGCCTCGGCCAGCGCGCAGCGACCGCCGGCAGGACCTGCTCGATCAGCATCCGCGTCTGGGCCAGCATGTCCTCATCCCCCGTCGCCGCAGGCCGCAGGATGAATTTCGACACCCCGGCGTCCACGTATTCGGCAAGCCGCGCCAGCACCTGCTCCGCGCCGCCGACGACGAAGCGTTCCGACGGATCACGCCCGGTACGCTTGCGGTAGCTTTCCATCGCGCGCGACACCGCCGGGTCGTCCGCCGTGCCGAAGCGATAGGCGAAGGCCGCGCCGTAGTGGTCCTCCTCGATGGTGCGACCGGTCTCCGTCAGCGCTGCCCGGATACCGGCGATCACCGCGCCCGCCTCGGCCGGCGTCTCTGGCCCCCCCTGCCAGCCCGTGCCGAGCTTCGCCGTCCGTTTCACCGCGGCCTCCGACCCGCCGCCGATCCACATCGGCAACTCCGCCTGCATCGGCTTCGGCGATATGGAGGCGCCGCGCAGCGTGTAGTGCCGCCCCGCGAAATCCACCTTCTCGCCGGTGAAGAGCAGGCGCAGCACCTCCAGCGCCTCGTCTGTGCGGCGGCCGCGTTCCTTCGGCTCCAGTCCCATGGCCTGCCATTCCGGCGCCAGCGGGCTGCCGATGCCGAAGCCCGGCAGGAGACGCCCTTCGGACAGCGCATCGATGGTGGCGCATTGCTTGGCGAGCACGACCGGGTCGCGCATCGCCAGGGACACCACGTTCATGCCGAACTTCACCCGCCGCGTGCGTCCCGCGATGGCCGCCATCGCCGCCATGGCCTCCAGGATCGGCTCCCGGCTGACCAGGCGGTCCGTCTGCCACAGGCTGTCCACGCCGCCCTGCTCGCAGAAATCGACCCAGCGCCAGAAGCCGCCCATGGTGGCGAAGGGAAACTCCGCGAGCCCGAGCCCGACCGCGATATGGCGGCCCGCCGCGCCCGTCACAGCACGTCCGCCACGGCCTTGTGGAAACGCCTCATCACGTCGAGGTGCTCCGCCATGCTCCGCCCCGCGATGCGCTTGTGGTGCCGGCGGGCGAAGGTGTTGGTCAGCGTCAGATGCGTCGCGCCGAGCTTCTTCCAGTAGCGTGCCTCCTTGGCCCAGGACGTCTCGTCGCCGCCGCCGCCCGAGATCCAGACCTCGAGCCCGATCGCCTTCGGGTCGCGCCCGGCCTTCGCCGCCATGGCGTGGATCTTCGCCATCTCGCCCTCGATCGCGGCGCCCGGGGGGTAGGCGTTCATGATCCAGCCGTCGCCGAGCGTTGCGATCCGCTCCAGCGTCTGCTCGACATGCCCGCCGAACCACACCGGCACGTGGCCTGAGGCCGGGCGCGGGTTGATCCCGGCATCCTCGATCGTGTGGTACTTGCCCTTGAAGGAGACGTAGTCCTCGGCCCAGAGCTTCTGCATCACCACCACCTGCTCGGCGCTGCGCCGGCCGCGGTTGTGGAAATTCTCGTTGAGGCCGGTGAACTCCACCGGGTTCCAGCCGACGCCGACGCCGAGCCGGAACCGGCCGCCGCAGAGCACATCCAGGCAGGCCGCCTGCTTCGCCACCAGCACGCCCTGGCGCTGCGCCAGGATCAGCACCTGGGTGGAGAATTCGGTCGTCTCCCGGCACAGCCCCGCGAGATAGCCGAAGGCCACGAAGGGATCGTGGTAGAGGCCGGAATAGAGCGCCCGCTGTTCCGCCGGCATGTCGCTGCCGGCGCCGGGGCCGCCGCCCAGCACGTGGTCCGGCAGGCCGAGATTGGTGAAGCCGATCTCCTCCGCCGCCAGCGCGAATTCCTTCAGCGTCGCCGGCGCGCCGCCAATATCGCCGAGCGGCATCATGACCCCGAGACGCATGCTCTTCTCTCCCCGTATCAGTTGGTGCCGACCGCGGCCCCCAGCACGTCGCCGATGCCGCGATGGATGACGAGGTCGGCGATGTCGTCGAGGCCCGTGGCCTCCCGGTTCACGATCGCCAGCTTCGCACCTTTCCGCTTCGCCGTCTCCGGGAAGGCGGCGGCCGGGTAGACCACCAGCGACGACCCCAGCACGATGCAGAGGTCGCAGGCCTCGATCTCCTGCGCCGCGCGCAGCATCGGCACCTCCGGCATCTGCTGGCCGAAGCTGATGGTCGCGGTCTTCACCAGTCCGCCGCAGGCGCGGCAGTCGTGGACGTCGCCGTCGCGCTCGTATTGCGCGCGCAGGTCCTCGATCTCGTAGCGCTCCGCGCAGTCGAGGCAATGACCGTACATCGTGCTGCCGTGCAACTCGATCACCTGCCGGTCCGGCACGCCCGAGGCCTGGTGCAGCCCGTCGATGTTCTGGGTGATGACGGCCGAGACCTTTCCCTCCCGCACCAGGCGCGCGACGGCGCGGTGGCCGCGGTTGGGTTCGGCGCCGCGCATCACCGGGTCCTGGGCGAAGCGGCGGCGCCAGGATTCGCGGCGGGCCTCGGCGGAGGCGATGAAATCCTGGAAGTAGATCGGCTTCATCTGCTGCCAGATGCCACCGGGGCTGCGGAAATCGGGGATGCCCGATTCCGTGCTGATGCCGGCGCCGGTGAAGACCACCGCGCGGCGGGCCTCGCCGATCAGGCGGCTCAGCGCCGCAATCTCCTGGGCCTCGTCCATGCCAAAGCTCCCTCTCGCCCAGCCTGCCCCGGCCCGGCGCCGCCGCCAAGGGTGGGGTTGCGGGGCCGGGGGCGCTGCCCCACTCTCCGCCCCCGAATTCCGAACGGAGGACAAGCATGGCCGGGACGATGCGTGCCCTGGTGCTGCGGCAGCACGGCGACCTGGACCAGTTGAAGCTGGAGGCGGACTACCCGCGGCCCACGGCGGCCGAGGGGCATGTGGTGATCCGCGTCGGCGCCTCCTCCTTTAACTATCACGACGTCTTCACCGTGAAGGGCATGCCCGGCATCAAGGTGCCGATGCCGGTCGTCATCGGCCTCGACATGGCCGGCACGATCGCGGAGGTCGGGCCCGGCGTGACGGGCTGGTCGCCGGGCCAGCGCGTGATGGTCAACCCGATCAACCGCAAGAAGGGGCTGATGGGGGAGATGCTGGATGGCGGCATGGCCGAATACTGCCTCGTCTCCGCCGACCAGCTGATCGCCATCCCCGATGCCGTGAGTTTCGAGCAGGCGGCGTCCCTGCCGGTCGCCTATGGCACGGCGCACCGGATGATCGTGACGCACAAGACGATCAAGGCGGGCGACAACGTGCTGATCCTCGGCGCCTCGGGCGGCGTCGGCACGGGCTGCGTGCTGCTGGCCAAGCAGCTTGGTGCGCATGTGGTCGCGGCCGCGGGCAGCGCGGAGAAGTGCCAGCGCCTGCTGGAGATCGGCGCCGACGAGGCGATCAACTACAACGAGGTCGATTTCTCGAAGTGGGCGGTGGAGCGCTTCGGCAAGCCGCAGCGCCGGACCTATGAGGGCGGCGTCGACGTGCTGATCAACTACACCGGCGGCGACACCTGGGGCCCCGGCCTGCGCTGCGTAAAGCGCGGCGGCAAGATCCTGGTCTGCGGCGCCACCGCGGGCTTCGACCCGAAGGAGGACCTCCGCTTCATCTGGACCTTCGAGCTGCAGATCATCGGATCGAACAGCTTCTACAACGAGGATTTCGCCAGCCTGCTCGGCATGATCGAGCGCGGCGAGATGAAGCCGGTGATCGACACCGTCGTGCCGCTGGAAGGCGCGGCGGAGGGCCTGTCGTTGATCCGGGACCGGAAGGTGATGGGCAAGGTGGTGGTGGCGCCATGAGTGATTCTCCCAAGCTGACGCTGGAGCAGGTCCAGGCCCTCGTCACCCGCGCACCCTTCCACCAGTGGCTCGGCCTGAAGGTGGTGTCCTTCGGCGAGAACGAGATCGAGCTGCGGGCCACCTGGCGCGAGGAATGGGTGGTGAACCCGGACCGCCGCTACACCCATGGCGGCATCCTGGCGGCGCTGGTCGACCTCGCCGCGGACTGGGCGATCGGCGCCACCATCGGG
>JAIYAI010000415.1 GCA_027489135.1 Acetobacteraceae bacterium | reverse complement strand
GCCACCGAACTGCGCCGCCGCAACGTCATGCGGCAATTCCCGACGGTCAGTGCCCTCGGCATGGAGATCGACACCGGCCGCCAGGCGGAGAACATCGACCTCGCCGAGCAGCTTGCCGACCGCGCCGGCTTCGCCGCCCGCCGCGCCGCGTCCGAGGCGCACGGCAAGCGCCGCGGCCTCGGCGTCACGGGCTTCATGGAGACCTCGCGCGGCGCGCCGGGCGAATGGTCCTCTCTGCGCGTCCACGCGGACGGCACGATCGACATCCTCATCGGCACGCAGTCCAACGGCCAGGGGCACGAGACCAGCTTTCCCCAGGTCATGGCCGACCGCCTCGGCCTGCCCGTCGAGCGCTTCCGCCTGGTGCAGGCCGACACCGCGGTGATCCCCCGCGGCAACGGCCATGGCGGCGCCCGCAGCCTGCATGTCGGCGGCCCGGCGATGGTGATGGCCGGTGAGGCGCTGCTGGAGAATGCCCGCCGCCTCGTCGCGCATCTGCTGCAGGCCGCGCCCGATACGCTGACCTGGGCCGATGGCCGCTTCACCCTGCC
This sequence comes from Acetobacteraceae bacterium, assembly GCA_027489135.1. GTDB lineage: Bacteria > Pseudomonadota > Alphaproteobacteria > Acetobacterales > Acetobacteraceae > JAIEOP01. The sequence goes on along the minus strand of JAIYAI010000415.1, from coordinate 3,860 downwards.
CGATGGGCGGGGCATGGACCTCGCCGCGCTGGCCGCCGCCGCGGCCGATCCCGCCAACCTCCCTGAAGGCATGGCGCCGGGTCTCAGCGCGGAGGCCTGGAACGGCAGCGAGGCCCGGACCTTCCCCATGGGCGTCCACATCGCCGAGGTGGAGGTCGATCCCGAAACCGGCGCCGTCGATCTCCTCCGCTACCACGCCGTCGACGACTACGGCCGCATCGTCAATCCGATGCTCACCGCCGGCCAGGTGCATGGCGGCGTGGCGCAGGGCATCGGCCAGGCGCTGATGGAGCACGTCGTCTACGACGCGGAGGGCCAGCTCCTCTCCGGCAGCCTGATGGACTATTGCCTGCCGCGCGCCCAGGACCTGCCAGACCTCGGCGTGACGCTGGAGGAATGCCCGAGCACGCACAACCCGATCGGCGTGAAGGGTGTCGGCCAGGCCGGCGCCATGGCGGCGCCGCAGGCGGTGATGGCGGCGATCCTCGATGCGCTCGCGCCGCTCGGCGTCACGCGCCTCGACATGCCGGCGACACCGGCCCGCGTCTGGCAGGCGATCCGGGCGGCAGGGCGCCCGTGACCCGGGGCCGCAAATATCTGCACAACAGTACAGATATGCGCCTGTTGGTGTAGTTCTTCACGGGACTTGCGCCGATTCTGAAAACTACTTGCCTTGTCCAAGAAGCGGCATTGACCGATCCCCGACTTCGCGGTGAAACCACGGCGGCTCAGGCGGCAGGGATCGGTCCGACATGACGACAACGGGACGGCGGAGGTGGCGCGGCGCGGCCTGGCTGGCGATTGGGCTGGCCGCCCTTGGGGCCCTCGGCCCGCGGGCCACAGCGCAGGAACCGGGGCACGCGGCCGCACCGGCGATGCACCCCGTCGTCTCCAGCGGCCTCACGCCGGACCCGCAGCCCGCGCAGGACAGCTACCCCCGCCTCGAGACCGAGGTGGACATGAATCTCTACGGAATCGCGACACCCTGGGCCGGCGCGCGCAACCGCCAGGGCACTTCGGGCTTTCTGTTCGGGCACATCCACCCGCATCTCTTCCTGACCCCGGAGTTTTCCATCCTCGCCTTCATCCACCCCGATCCGGCCGGCAACACGGAGCCCAACGGCTCCGCCACCTTCTTCCGTCGGCAGAACGCCATCCTCGAGCAGCTCTATGCCGAGTGGAAGCCGCACGACCGGCTGCAGCTCTTCGCCGGCAAGTTCAACGCCCCCTTCGGCTACGGGCATGAGCTGTTCCCCGGCGTGCTGCTCGCCTTCCGGGCGCACGATACCTACCTGATCCGCGAGCAGATCGGCTTCGGCGCCGCCTACGAGCTGCCGGTGCCGGAGAACTGGGGGGAGCATCGGCTGTCGGCGGCGGTCTTCGCACTCGACACCACGCTCTTCTCGAACAGCCTCATCACCCGGGCGAAGTGCTGCAACCCGGCCTATGAGCGCTACGTGGTGAACTCGCTCAGCCAGGGTGGCGCGGGCAACACGGGCAACCTGAACAACGCGGCGATCAGCCTGGAAGGCACGCCGCTGCCGAACCTGGACTACAACATCGGCGTTCTGACCCGCGGGCCGGGCAAGGACGGATCGGCGAGGGAATGGGGCTGGGCGCTCGGCCTGCGCTATACCCACGCCTGGTCCGAAACGGTGCGCACCAACCTGTTCACGGAGCTTGTCGTGTTCCGCAATGCCGACGGCAACCCGAATGGCGAGGTCTCCAACGGGATCCCCTTCCCCACCGCGGCGCGGCGGCGCTTCTTCACCCTTGGCGCACAGACGGAGTTCGGGCCGTGGCGCACCACCCTCGCCTGGCAGCGCGACGCGATGAAGCGGCCCTCCGATCCGCTGCCGACGCAGGATTGGATCGAGGTCTCGCTGGGGCGGGAGATCGGCGGCGGCTTCGGGATCGATGCCGGCTACCAGTACGCCATGTCGGTCGGCTTCAACGGCGGGCCGGCGGTGCCGACGCACAGCTTCGTGGCGCGGCTCAACTACTTCTACGGCCGACGGACATGAGCGCATGAGCGGGAAGGTCACGCCTGCGGTGCGGACGGCGAAGGCGGCGGGGCTCGCCTTCCGGCTGCTGGAATACGACTACGACCCGGATGCCGGGGCGATCGGGCTTGCCGCGGCGGAGGCGCTCGGGCTCGAGCCGCGGATGGTCTTCAAGACGCTGATCGCCTTGCTGGACGGCACGGAGATGGTGGCGGTGGTCATCCCGTCCGACGCCCGGCTGAATCTGAAGGCGCTGGCCCAGGCGGCCGGGGCGAAGCGTGCGGAGATGGCCGATCCGGCGAAGGCGGAGCGCGCAACGGGGTATGTGGTGGGCGGCATCAGCCCGCTCGGGCAGCGGCGACGCCTGCGCTGCTACCTCGATTCCAGCGCGCAGGGGCTGGCGGAGATGGTGGTGAATGGTGGCCGCAGGGGCCTGCAGATCGCCGCCGCGCCGGGACCACTGGCCGAGGTGCTGGAGGCGAAGATCTGTCCGTTGCAGGCCTGATTGTTACGGTCAGCACATTGCCCAGACATATGGCGCGTGTTATTCTGGTTGGCGTATCTCACTGGGAGAAACGCCATGGTTCGCCGCGCCCTTCTGGCCCTGCCCCTGCTCGCCGTCCTGCCGGGTTGCGTTCCGCCGCCGGGGCAGCCGGTGGGCTATGTGCAGCAGGCACCGGTGCGGGCCTCCTGCGACACCTCCTTCCGCGTGGTGAACAATTCCACCATGACGGTCGAACGCCTCTATTTCAGCCATGCCTCGATGGGCAACTGGGGCGCCGATCAGCTCGGCCAGAACGTGCTGCCGCCGGGCCGCTTCGGCAGCTACCGTGCGGCCAATGTCGGCGCCTACGACTTCCGCGTGGTCTGGGCGAATGGCCGCTCGGCCGAACTGCGCGGCGTCGACATCTGCCGCGCCAGCACCATCAACGTCACGAATGGCGGGTTGCGGGCAAGCTGACGCCCGCTACTCGGCTGCCAGGGCCAGGCCACTTCCGGGCAGCACCGCCCTGAGCGCGGCGACAAGCTCGGCCAGCATCGCATCGGTGTGGAAGGGCGTCGCGCAGAGGCGCAGGCGCTCCGTCCCCCGCGGCACGGTCGGGTAGTTGATGGGGGTCGCGTAGATCGCGTGCTCCTCCATCAGGCGGCGGGCGACATCGCGGCAGGCCGCGGCCTCCCCCACCATCACGGGCACGATGTGGCTCGGCCCGGGCAGGCGCGGCAGGCCGGCAGCATCGAGCGCCGCCTTCAGCGCGGCGGCGCGGGAGGCGAGCCGCGCCCGCAGCGCCACGCCTTCCATCCCGCGCAGGGTGCGGATGCTGGCCAGGGCCGCGGCGACGTTGGCCGGCGGCAGGGCGGTGGTGAAGATCAGGCCGGAGGCGACGCTGCGGATCAGGTCGATCACCGCGGCATCGCCGGCGACATAGCCGCCGACCACGCCGAAGCCCTTGGCAAGCGTCCCCTCGATCAGATCGACGCGCTGGGCGACGCCATCCCGCTCGCTGATGCCGCCGCCAGTTTCGCCATAGAGGCCGACGGCATGCACCTCGTCGAGGTAGGTCATGGCGCCATAGCGCTCCGCCAGGTCGCAGATGGCGCCGATGGGGGCGATGTCCCCGTCCATGGAATAGACGCTCTCGAAGGCGATCAGCTTCGGCGCCGCTGCAGGCAGGGCGGCCAGCTTGGCCTCGAGGTCGGCGAGGTCGTTATGCTTCCAGATATGCCGGGTCGCGCCCCTGGCGCCGCGCATGCCGGCGATCATGGAGGCGTGGGTTTTGGCGTCGGACAGCACGTGGAACCCGGGCAGCGCGTCCAGCACGGTCGAGATCGCGGCCTGGTTGGCGACATAGCCGCTGC
>JAIYAI010000478.1 GCA_027489135.1 Acetobacteraceae bacterium | reverse complement strand
GTCCGCCGGGCCGTGCTGGCAAAGACGTCGGCAGCGAGCGAGCGACCGGCCGCCTAGGCTTCAGCGCTGCCTTCCGGGAAAGCCCGAAAGTGCAAAAAAAGGAGTGGGGGGAGCGCGAGGGGGGCGAGTTCCCTCGACCCCCTCGTAGCCCACACTCAGGCCCGCCGAATGGGTGCCCCCGTCCAAGCCTCCATCATCCGCGCCACCGTGGTCAGGTCGTCCGCGCCATGGCCCTGCACGGCGGCGAGGCGCCAGACGCGGGCCATCTGCTCCAGCGTCCACATCGGCACGCCGAGCGCCGTCGCCTCCGCCACGCCGAGGCGCACGTCCTTGTCCAGGATGGATACCGCCGCGCCGAAGGCAAAGCGGCCGGAGATCACCTCCTCCATCACACGCTCGGTTGCCATGCTGCGCCCCGTGCCGGCATTCACCATGCGCAGCATCGTGTCGGCGTCGATACCGGCCTTGGCGCCGAGCGCGAAGGCCTCGCAGGCGGCGGTGAGGTTGGCGGCGAAGAGCAGGTTGTTCACCAGCTTCATCACCTGGGCGAGGCCGGGCGTGTCGCCGAGGGTGAAGACCTCCCGCCCGATGCGACGCTGCAGGGGTTCCACCAATGCGCGCGCCTCTGGCGCACCGGCGGCGAGCATGGCCAGCGTGCCGGCGCGTGCACCGGCGGGGCCGCCACTGATCGGCGCGTCGACGAAGCCGATGCCCTTCCCGGCCATCAGCGCGGCGATGCGGCCGATGGTCTCCTTGCCGATGGTCGACATCTCGGCATAGGCGCGCACCGCGCCGCCGGTGGCGACCTCGGCGGCGACGGCCTCGCTGACCGTCCCGTTCGGCAGGCAGGCGAAGACCACCTCCGCCTTGTCGGCGACCTCCCTGGCGGAAGCGCAGCCGATGGCGCCGCGCGCGGTGAAGGCGGCGACGGCCTCGGGCCGCGGATCGAAGACATGCAGCCGGATGTCGGGGGCGATCAGGCGCTCCGCCATCGGTCCGCCCATGTTGCCGAGGCCGAGGAAGCCGATCGAGACCTGGTTGGACATGTGTTCGTTTCCTCCGCCACGCGCCGCCGATGCTTTAGCCCTGGACCTGGTGCACCTCGATGACGGTGCCCTCGGGGTCCTGGAAGAAGATCTGGTACCAGCCGTTCATGGCCCAATTCCCGTAGTCCGAATAGGGAATGCCCTTCGTCTCCAGGTGCTTCTTGAAGCCCTCGATGTCGTCGGTGCGGAAGGCGATATGGCCGCGGTCGAGCGGGTTCACCGCCTGGCCAGTGCGGAAGCCGACGTGCAAGTCGCGCGTCGCGATGTGGAACTGGGTCTGGCCGTCGGTGACGAAGGCCACGTTCCCGGCATAGCCCTGCGCCGTCACCCGGGCCGCGCCGAGCGTCGGTTCCGTCTCCAGGCCCAGCACGTCGCGGTAGAAGGCGTCGAGCCCGGGCACGTCCCTGGTGCAGAGATTCACGTGGTGGAGCTTGAGCTGCATGGTCATCCCTCCGTCCTGCGCGAAAGGGTATGGACCCGCATTACGGGATGAGTCAAGAATTCCCGCATATCGGGAATAACGATGCATTCCACTCCAGGCAGCACCACGGACCGCGTCCTCGGCATCCTCGACCTCTTCACCGAGGCCGCGCCGCTCTGGACCGCGGAGGCGATGATGGAACGGCTGGGCGCCACGCGCTCCACCCTCTACCGGCACCTCCGCGCGCTGACGGATGCCGGCTTCCTCGCGCCGGCGGGCGGGGCCTTCGTCCTCGGCCCGCGCATCGTCGCGCTGGACCGGCAGATCCGCGTCACGGACCCTCTGCTGCGCGTCGCGCCGGCGGTCATGGCGGGGCTGCGGGACGCGGTGGCGGGCACGCAGCTGCTCTGCCGCTTCTACGGGACGCGCGTGCTGAGCATCCATGAGGAGAAGTCGGACCCGCGCATCCGCACCAGCTTCGACCGCGGCCGCACCTTCCCGCTATTCCGCGGCTCGGCCTCGCGCAGCATCCTGGCGAACCTGCCGCAGGCCGAGCTGCGGCGCCTGTTCCTGGCCCATGCATCGGAGATCGCAGCGGCGGGGCTCGGCGGCACCTGGCCGGAATTCCGCGACGGGCTGAAGGCGATCCGGCTCCGCGGCCACGCCATCCTCAGCGACATCGACCCGGAGGTGATCGGCGCCTCCGCGCCCATCTTCGCCGCCCCGGGTCTCGTCACCGGCAGCCTCGTGCTGGCGCGCCTCAAGCAGGAGGTGACGGAGCGCGACCTCGACCACCTGGCGGCGATGGTGAAGGAGACAACGGCGCGGATTTCGGCCGCCCTGCAGGGCCTTCAGGCGTAGCGGCGCTGAGCCCGCAGGGCGATGGCGGCGCCGACCAGCGGCATCACGGCCAGCACCGCGAAGGCCGTGCTGTAGCTGCCCGCCAGCGCGACGACGAGGGCGAAGACCGAAGGTCCCGTCACCACGCCGGCAAAGGTGAGCGACAGCACGCCGCCGGTCGCCGCGCCGGCGCGCCCCGGCGGCGCGATGCGCGCGGCCTCGGCGATCAGCACGCCGTTCCAGCCCGCGGCGCAGAAGCCGAGCACCGCGATCAGCGCCAGCACCGCCGGTACGGGCCAGGCGACCGAGACCGGCAGCAACACCGCCGCCGCCGCGCTGCCGATCCCGATCACCGCCAGCACCAGCAGCCCCGCGCGCCAGCGATCCGCCAGCCAGGCCCAGGCGAGCCGCGCCACCGCGCCCATGCCCTGGACCAGGGACGCCGCGGCACCAGCGGCGACCGGCCCCCAGCCGAATTCCTCGACCAGCATGGTCACCGCATAGGCGCCGAGGGCCAACTGTATTGCGGCGTAGAGCGCCCCGATGACGGCCAGCGCGATAAGGCCGGGGGAGGCGCGCAACTCCCGCCAGGCGCTGCCGCTGCCGCCGCGTAAGGGCGCGGTCGGGTCCCGCTCCACGTCCCAGTGGGCGCGCAGCGGCTGCAGCGCGAGCACCGCCGCCAGCAGCATCGCCGCGACGGCCAGCGCCGCGCCGCGCCAGTCGAGAAGGAGCGACAGCGAGGGCAGCACGAGGCCGGCCGCCGCGGCGCCGAGCGGCACGCCGGTCTGCTTCACCGCGAAGACCATGTTGCGCCGCGCGGGCGTGGTCAGCCGCGCCAGCACCTGCGCTGCCGCCGGGTTGGTCTGGCCATAGCCCGCGCCGATCAGCGCCGTCCCCGCCACCACCCCCGGCAGCCCGCCGAGTGCGATCAGGCCGCAGCCCAGGCCGACGCAGAGCAGTCCCGCCTGGGTCAGCCGCGCCGGCCCCCAGCGCGCCAGCAGCCCGCCTGACAACCCCGCACCGGCGGAGGCGAAGCAGTAGAGCAGCGCCACCTGCCAGCCGATCAGGTGCGGGTCGATATCGAGGTCGCGGAGCGCGAAGGGCGCCAACACCGGCAGCACGAAGACGGAGAGCGTCGCCAGGCCCTGGCAGGTGGTGGTCGCCGCCAGCGCCGCGCCGAGCCCGGCGAGCCGCGGGTCAGGCACCGGCGAGGGCGCGCAGCTCCTCGGCGATCTCCTCGAGCTCCTCGATGGCGCTGCGCAGCGCGCCGGCAGCGCCATCGACGGGCTCGGGCAGGGGAAGCTCGGCATCGGCGCCGCCGGCATCCTCGGTCAGGCCGCCGTCGCGCAGCAGGCGCTGCACGCCCTTGATGGTGTAGCCCTGGGTGTAGAGGAGGTCGGCGATGCGCCGCAGCAGCGCGATGTCCTCGGGCCGGTAGTAGCGCCGGCCGCCGCCGCGCTTCAGCGGCTTCAACTGGGGGAACTTGGTCTCCCAGAAGCGCAGCACGTGCTGCGGGATGTTCAGGTCCTCGGCGACCTCGCTGATGGTGCGGAAGGCCGTCGGGGCCTTGCGGGCGCGGGCGGCGCCGGGCATCGGGGGTGGCGCCGTCATGGCGAGGTCCTCGCTCATGCCGCGTCGTCCTCGCCATCAGCTTCGCCGTTGATGCGGGCGCGCAGCACCTGGGAGGGACGGAAGGACAGGACCTTCCTGGGCAATATCGGAACCTCGACACCCGTCTTCGGGTTGCGCCCGACGCGCTGGCCCTTCTGGCGCACGAGGAAGGTGCCGAAGGCCGCGATCTTCACCGGCTCGCCCTGTTCCAGCGCCTTGCCGATCTGCTCCAGCACGGTTTCCAGCAGCGCGCTGCTTTCGTTCCGCGACAGGCCGACCTGGGCATAGATCGCCTCGGCAAGATGGGCACGCGTGAGCGTGTTCATACGGCAGCCGGTCCCCGCAAACCCTTCATCGCACAAGAAAACCGGTATCCGCTGCGGCCGTCAACCGCGGAGCAACACCTGTGGCAGGGTTGCCGCGGGGCGCGGCTTTTGGGCAACGCACCGGAAGCGGTTTTCCCGTGCGATCAGGCACTTGCCCGATCGGGCGGACAAATCGGCTGCCCCGCTAGCGGCTCAGCAGCACGAAGGCGAGTTCCGCGGCGCCCCAGGCGAAGCACAGCGTCGCCATGCCGGCCATGCTGGCCTCGGCGAGGGTGCCGGTCAGCGAGGACCAGAGGCCCCGCGCGGCACGGTTGCGGACGGGCCGCGCCTGGCGGGGCGGCGGCGGGATATGGACGAACTCGGCGTCGATGATCCGGGCGTTGCTCATGCACCGATGAGAACATAAAGGGTCCATGAACGCAAGAGGAACATGACCCGCCCGCGCCCGCTTGGACGCCACCACCGCCGCCCTCTATCGCCGCCGCATGCCCGACCTGTCCAACCTCGTCCTCTATGCCGCCGCGGCGCTGCTGCTGGCCGTCACGCCCGGGCCCGGGCTGTTCTACGTCGCCGCCAGGACCCTCGCCGGCGGCCGGGCGGAGGGCATCGCCTCCAGCCTCGGCACCGGGATCGGCGGCATGGCGCATGTGCTGGCCGGCAGCCTCGGCGTCTCCGCCATCGTGCTGGCCAGCGCGGAGCTGTTCGCCGCGCTCAAGCTGCTCGGCGCCGCCTATCTGGTGTGGCTCGGGGTCCGGACCCTGCGCGACGCGCGCCAGGCGGTGCTGCCCGGGCCCGCGGCCGCGCCCGCCCTCGGCAGCTGCCGCGCCTTCCGCGAGGGCGTGCTGGTGGAGGCGCTGAACCCGAAGACGGCGGCCTTCTTCCTCGCCTTCGTGCCGCAATTCCTCGACCCCGCGGCGGGGCCGGTGGCGGTGCAATTCGTGGTGCTCGGCTTCGTCTCCGTGGCGCTGAACACGCTGGCCGATCTCGGCGTGGCGATGGCGGCGGGGCGACTGCGCCAGGGTGCCGCGGCGCGGCCGGCGCTGGTGCGGCGGCTGCGCATGGCCTCCGGCGGGGGGATGATCGCGCTCGGCCTCGGCCTCGCCCTGGCGAAGCGTCCGGCGGGCTGAGGGCGGGCTGAGGGTCGGCGGGCGCGCCGCACGACGCTGCGCGGCGGATCAGTCCGGCACGCTCAGCACCCGTCCGTCGAAGCCGATGCGGTCGCCGGCCGCCGGGGCCGCGGCGATGGGCGGCAGGTTCGCCCCCTCCCCCGCCTGCAGCGGGCCGGCGCCGGGGCGCGTGCGCACCACCTGGCTCGGCGGCAGGGGCGTGCCGCGGGCGAGGTGATCCGCCATCAGGTCGAGCGCCTGCACGAGGTAGGGGTGCAGCGGCACGAAGCGCTCGCCGAAGCCGGGGATGCCGTTCAGCGCATCGAGGTGGTGGGCGTGCAGGACCTCGACATAGGACAGCCGGGCGCGGTCGCCCTGCTCCAGCAGGCTGAGCGCGGTGTAGGGGCGCGAGGTGTGGTTGGGCGCGATCAGCGGGTCGGCGCGGCCGTGCAGGATGATGGTCGGGATGCCCTGCAGCCGGCCCGTGGCGCGGATCGCCTCGATCCCCTGGGTGATGCGGTCGCGCAGCGCGGCGCTGTCCCCTCCCCCTGGCACCGCCTCCCCCGGCATCAGCGCGCGCAGGCAGCGGGCGCCGTCGGCGTTCTGGTCCTGGCGGCTGGTGGAAGCGGAGCGCGACAGGCGGTCGATGACGGGGCCGCCGGGCGCGCGCTCGTTCACCAGGTTCACGCCGCCGGTGGGCGGGATGCCGTTGGAGGTGGCAAACAGCGCCGCCTCCGCCGCCGCCGGCAGGGGTGCCGGCGTGCCGTCCTGCGCGGTGGCGGCGAAGCCGATGCCGCAGACCCGCTCCTCCACCCCGGCGCGGGCATAGGCATTGGCGTAGGTCAGCGTGACCGACTGCGGCACGTTGAGGAACCAGTAGGCCGGCTGCAGCACCTGCTGGTCCGGCAGCAGGCTGGCGCCGAGGATGAGGGCGCGCGCCTCCTGCGCCTGGGCCTCCACGCTCGCAGCGCGCAGCAGCCCGGCCTCCGACAGGGAGAGGCAGCGCGCCTCCCCCAGCGGGCGGGCGGTGTTGTTCAGCAGCGCGCCGGGTTCGGCCAGGTTGGCGCAGCCCTGGTAGAGGTTGATCAGCGAGATGGTGTCGTAGAGCGGGCGGCTGTGCTGCCGCAGGTCGGCGCCGTTGCCCTGGCGGATGGCGATGCGGGCATCGTGGCGCGGGGTGAGGTTGGGCTCGCTGGCGACGACGGCGTCGATCATGCCGGGGGGTGCGATCTCCGCCGCGCGCAGCACCGCGCCGCCGCCGTTGGAGACCGCGGTGGCGATGACCGTCACCTGGTCCCAGCCGAGGGCGGGGCGGCCGGCCGCGACCTCCCGCGCGTTCACGGCCCAGAGGGCGAAGCGGATCGAGAGGACGACATGCTCGCCCCAGGCGGCTTCCGGGTTGCGGCGGGAATGGGCGTGCTTGAAGGCGAGGCGATCCGGCGTCTCCGCGACGAAGGCGGCGCGCTGGGCCGGCGTGAGCGGGGCGGTGAAGGTGGAGCGCGGGCCGGCGCCGGCGGCCGGGGCGCGTTCGCCGCGCAGCAGGCCGATGGTGTCGGGGGAGAGGGCATGGGCGCCGGTGCCGGTGCCCTTGTCGGTGAGCGCGATCGCGCAGCCGCGCTTGAGGCCCCATTCGGCGATGGCGATGCCGCCATAGACGCCGCGGGAGCCGGAGGAGGGCACGGCGATGATGCAGGCGCGGGCGGGGTCGAAGGCGTCGGGGATTTGGACGGCGAGGGTGAGGGCCTCGTCGCCGGTGCTGTCGCGGGCGAAGGCGAGATATTCCGTGCCGGGGATGCGGCCCTGGGGGTCGGCGGCGGTGGGGCCGACGAGCGGGCCGTAGAGGCGGCCGAAGCCGCCCGAGGGGGTCATGTCGACCAGGGCGCGGTAGTTGGCGTGGAGGGCGGCGGTGCGAAGCTGGTCCGGCGTCGGCGTGGCGGGGAGGGCCGGGAGGGGCTTCGAGAGGCCGTCGAGGCCGAGGCCGCCGGTGAGGAGGTCGGAGCCAGTGGTGGCGTCGTGGCGGGTGACCACGGGATCGGAGGTCAGGTAGTCAGGCTGTGGTGGCGGATCGGCCGCGAGGGTAGTGAGCGGTAGCGCCACCAGCGCGCCCAGTCCGATCCGCAGCATGGTGCCCGACATCCCGTGCCTCCCGTTGATGCGGCGGCAAGGCTCGGGCGCAGGGTCGCGCCGCGCAAGCCACGTCTTGATGTCGGTGGCAACTCGGCGCCATGTGCATTGGGTGACAGCCGGAGACGGGCGACGGAGGAGCGGGACGCGCTGGCCACCTATTCGCGCGGGGAGATGACGGCGATGGAGCTGCGCCGGCCGCGGGACGGGGCGACCTTGAGGGAGGTGGTGGAACGGCTCGCCGCCGCGGGGCTGCCGCTGCCACGCGCGCCAGTGGCGGGGCGGGAGGCGAAGTTGGAGCGGGCCCGGGCGTGGATGTTCGCGCATGGCGGGGGCTCTTGAGGGTCTCCTTGATTATTCTACTTATCTTTTCTCGAATATTCCCGGCTATCTGCCCAGAATTAATCTGAATGATTTCAGCATATTTGACCAGAGTGAAATCTTGCGCGCCGCCTTGCTAGCCTTTTTAGCTTTCTCATACTCTTCTATTTCGCGGAAATAAATGTGACCGTTGCCCATCTCAACACGTTCACCGTAGTATAACCCCTCATACGGCTGACCTTTTCTTTCAACAAAATGACAATAAATGTGCGGATCACTATAATATTCGTCGCCTTCCCAGTTAATCATTTCAATATTTTCGTATCGGATCTTGCCGATCAAAAGGCATGTCAGCTCGAAATTTGAGTCAATTTCAGGGATATGCCTCCGCCAAACACCATCGGAATTCTGGTTCATCTCCCAATAATTCAAGCCGACTAGGATGCCTCGATGATACGTGCCTGCAATGCCCGCTTTGAACCACGCCGAAATTCCTGCTGAAGGCCTAACTTCAGCATACATATCAAGGCGGGCTACGTCCCTAATGATAACGTCGCCAAGAATGCCTTGTGTTTTTCGATCCCAAAGCTTTTGCTGGATTTCATCCTGCCACTTGGCCCTGAGTGCAAGTATCTCCGGCTTAGAAAGACGACGACGGTGTCCGCGCAGCCTTTTCCACAAATCTTTAGCAACAGAATATATGAGACTCCCTGAAATCTCCCACATGACCCGTCCAGCACATCCTTAAACAACGACGTATATGCTTCTGATCAAGGTAGCAGATTGAAAACTTGGGTGGGAATAGCCGCCCATAATCCAATCGAAACCCGAGAATTTCTGCATCCCCTTCGCCCTACTCCACCCGCGCCCCCGACGCCCTGATCAACGGCGCCAGCAGCGCCTCCTGCTCCGCCCGGAACGGCAGCACCTGTTCCGGCGGAATAGGCCAGGCCGTCTGCCCCAGATCCGCCAGCCGCCGCACCACGTCCTCGCGCTCCAGCGCACGCCGGGACCACCCGTAGATCTGCGCCACCAGCTCCGGCGGGAAGCCGGCAGGCCCGGTCAGCACCGTCCAGGCCGTGATGTCGAAGCCCGGCAGGAACTCCGCCATGCTGGGGATGTCGGGCACCGCCGCGTTGCGCTCGCCCCCCGTCAGCGCCAGGCCGCGGAACTTGCCCTCCCGGATCCCGGCCATGGCGCCCACCAGGGTGAACATCACCAGGTCCACCCGCCCGCCCATCAGGTCCACCAGCGCCGCCGGGCCGTTGTAGGCCACATGCGGGATGTCGAGCCCGGCCCGCGCCTTGAACAGCTCCATCGCCAGGTGTGGCGAGGTGCCGAGGCCGCCATGGCCGTAGAGGCGCTGGCCCGGCTCCCGCTTCACCAGCGCGACCAGCTCGGGGATGGAGCGGATCGGGCTGTCGGCGCGGACCAGCAGCACGCTCGGCCCCCGGTACAGCCCGCCCATGAAGGAGAAGTCGCGTACCGCGTCATAGGGCACGCGGGCGAACAGCGTCTGCGCGATGGCGTGCGTGCCGATGCCGCCGAGGCCGATCGTGTAGCCATCCGGCGTCGACCGCGCGATCGCCGTGGCGCCGACCGTGCCGCCGGCGCCGACGCGGTTCTCCACCACGAATTGCTGGCCCGTCAGCTCGGACATGGCGGCGCAGTAGAGGCGGGCGAAGATGTCGGGGCCGCTGCCGGGCTGGAACAGCTCGATGTAGCGGACGGTGCGGGTGGGCCATGGCCCCTGTGCCAGGGCGGGGGCTGCGATGGGCGCGAGCGCGGCCGCGAGCGCCCCGCGGCGGGTCAGCAGGGTCATCGTTCTTGTCCTCCCGCGCGGCCAGCGGGTGGCCGCGCGGGAGCGATGGTAGCGGCGAAGCGGGGCGGGGCGGCAAGCGCTCTCCGCGGACGGCGTGCTATTCCTCGCCGGGCAGGGTGATGCCGGAGAGCGCCTGGTAGGCGCGGATGACGAAGGCGTCGTCCACCCCGCCATGGCCCATGGCGCGGGCGGCGATGAACAGCTGGTGCGCCTGCGTCGCCAGCTGCGCCGGGAAGGCGACGCTGCGCGCCAGGTCGCCGACCAGGGAGAGGTCCTTGACGAAGATGTCGACGGCGCTGCGCGGTGTCTCGTCATGGTCGAGGACGTGGGGCATGCGGTTCTCGAACATCCAGCTATTGCCGGCCGCGGTGGTGACGATGTCGTAGAGGGTGCGGGCATCGACGCCGGCCTTGATGCCGAGCGCCATCGCCTCCGCCGCCGCCGCGATGTGCACGCCGGCGAGCAACTGGTGGACGACCTTCATGGTCATGCCGAGGCCGGGCTCGGCGCCGAGGTTCCAGACCTTCTTCGCCGTGACGTCGAGCACGGGCTGCGCCTTTTCGAAGGCCGTGGCGGAGCCCGAGGCCATGACCGTCAGCGCCCCCGCCCGCGACCCCGCCGCGCCGCCGGAGACGGGGGCGTCGAGGTAGTGCAGGCCGCGCGCTTCGGCCTCGGCGGCGAGGGCGCGCACCTCCTCCGGCGCCATGGTGGCGGAGACGATCAGCACCGCACCCGGCGCCAGCTTTGCGGCGCAGCCATCGGGGCCGAAGACCGCGGCCTCCACCTGCTTCGCGTTGACCACCAGGATCAGCGCGGCCTCGGTGCCGGCGGGCAGGTCGGCGGCGCGGGTGACGGCGCTGCCCCCGGCGGCGGCGAACTCGTCGCAGGCGGCGTTGCGCGGGTCGCAGCCGGCGACCTCGATCCCCGGCGCCTTCAGCAGGTTCAGCGCGGCCCCCATGCCCATGGCCCCGAGCCCGATGACGGCTGCGCGCATGATGAATCCTCCTCAAGATATCCTTGGCAGCATCCGGCGCGGGCGCGCCGCGTCAAGCGCCAGGGGATCGGCGGGTTGCCAGGCTTCACGAGCGCCGACGCGCCATCCGGACGAGAGCAACGCCTGCGGCAAAGCACAGCGCGAACGCCAGCGCATTCAACGAGAGCATACGCCAGACGCCCCTGAAGGGGTGCATCGGGACCACGGCGATATCGTCCTCGGGCTGCACGGAACCTGGTGTGAGGCGGATGCCGCCGTCCAGGAAGCGTTCGTAGAGCGCCTCTATCGCCTGATCGCGCGCGCCCGCGTCGACATGCCTGGCATCGGTCTGGTTCTGCACCAGGAGCACCTCTCCGCCGGCGCGTATGAGCAGCATGCGGGCCTGGAAGCGGCTGCCGCGGACGATCACCAGGCAAGCCGGGAAACCATCGACGCGCGCCGGCCTGACCGACGAGGGCCCACCGCCGAGCACCGCCACCATGGCAGGGGCAGAGGTCCTTTCCTGAAGGAGTGCGCAAACCTGGTCGGGCTCGTCCCAGCCCAGCAGCCAAGCGATCCAGGACCAAGGACGGAGATTGCGCCCATACGCCAACACGGACACCCGGGCCCAGACGGGCACGGCGTCGAGCCTTCGTCCGCCGCCACGCTCGCTGCACGGCACCAGGTGGAGCTCGCGCGGGTCTGGCTCCCGCCGCTGCCGGTCCGATGCGTCGCTGAACCAGGCGGGATACTCGAGGTCGGAGATCGCACAGTAGCCGCGCGGCACAGTCAGTTGGGCCGTGATCCCGCCATCCGCCTTGGCATCTGCGCCGGCCAGTAACAGGAGCGCCGGCAGCAGATGCACCAGCAGGCGAACACGGGCTGTCATCGGGCTCGATCATAGGGCGATGCCGCTTGCCCGTCGCGCGACCGGTCGCCTAGAGGACCGGCGCAATCCCAGGACAGCCCCCCATGAACCTGCACCGCATGCTGAGCGCCCGGGCCGAGGCCGGCACCCCGGTGACCGTCGGGCTGATCGGCGCCGGCAAGTTCGGGTCCATGTTCCTCGCCAATGCGCCGCGCATGCCGGGGCTGCAGATCGCCGGCATCGCCGACCTGTCGCTGCCCCGCGCGCGGGAGGCGCTGGCGCGCATCGGCTGGGCGCCGGAACGCGCCGCCGCTGCCAGCCTGGACGCGGCGCTGGCCTCGGGCGGCACCTGGCTGACCGAGGACGCGATGGCGCTGATCGCCGACCCGCGGGTGCAGGTGATCATCGAATGCACCGGCGTGCCCGCCGCCGGCATCCGCCACGCGCTGGCCGGCATCGAACACGGCAAGCACGTGGTGATGGTGAACGTGGAGGCCGATGTGCTGGCCGGGCCGCTGCTGGCGGCGAAGGCGCGGGAGGCCGGGGTGGTCTACTCCATGGCCTATGGCGACCAGCCCGCCTTGGTCTGCGAGATGGTCGATACGCTGCGGACCGCCGGGTTCACGGTGGTGGCGGCCGGCAAGGGCACGAAGTACCTGCCGATCTACCACGCCTCCACGCCCGCCACGGTCTGGGGCCATTACGGCCTGACCGAGGAGCAGGCGCGCCAGGGCGGCATGAACCCGCAGATGTTCAACTCCTTCCTGGACGGGACGAAGTCGGGGATCGAGATGGCGGCGATCGCCAATGCCACGGGCCTGACCCCGCCCGAGGACGGGCTCGACTTCCCGCCCTGCGGCACCCAGGACTTGCCCTATGTGTTCCGCGGCTCGAAGGGGCGGGTGGAGGTGATCTCCTCGCTCGAGCGCGACGGCCGACCCGTGGTGAACGACCTGCGCTGGGGCGTCTATGCGGTGATCGAGGGCGAGACGGAGTATGTCCGCCGCTGCTTCGCCGAATACGGCGTGGCGACCGACCCCTCCGGCACCTATGCCGCGCTCTGGCGGCCCTATCACTTCATCGGGCTGGAGCTTGGCGTCTCGGTCGCGTCGGCGGCCCTGCGCGGGGAGCCCACCGGCAGTTCCGAGGCCTGGCGCGGCGACGTCGCCGCCACCGCCAAGCGCGACCTCGCCGCGGGGGAAGTGCTCGACGGCGAGGGCGGCGCGATGGTCTGGGGCAAGTGCATCCCCGCCGCGCGGTCCCTGGCGGAGGGCGCGCTGCCGATCGGCCTCGCCCACGGCATCCCCCTGACCCGGCCGGTGAAGGCCGGCGACTCGGTCCGCTGGTCCGATGTCCGGGTGGACGAGGCCTCGGACGCCGTCCGGATCCGCCGCGCCATGGAGGCGGCGGCCGCCCCGGGGCTGCGCCGCGCCGCGGAATAGCGTCACCGCCCCGTCAGGAATCGCCGCATCCCCCATCCGGCGGTTGATTCCCGCCCGCCGCCGCCCGAGACTGGTCGGACAACATGCTCCAGCGCCCGAACCGCCGACCGCAGTTCTTCTACACGACCGCCCCCCTCCCCTGCCCCTATCTCCAGGGCCGGACGGAGCGGAAGATCGTGACCGAACTCACGGGCCCCGAGTCCGAGGCGCTGCACGACCGCCTGTCCCGCGCCGGGTTCCGCCGCAGCCACAACATCGCCTATTCGCCGGTCTGCCCGGGCTGCAATGCCTGCATCCCGATCCGCATCATCGCCGCGGATTTCGAGCCGAACCGGGTGCAGCGGAAGCTGTCCAAGCTGAACGAGGACATCTCCACCTTCGAGGCGCCCGCCCGCGCCACGGCCGAGCAATTCGCCCTGTTCCAGCGCTACCAGCAGGTCCGCCACGCCGAGATCGACATAGCAGCAATGGGCTTCTACGACTACCGCGCCATG
>JAIYAI010000692.1 GCA_027489135.1 Acetobacteraceae bacterium | reverse complement strand
CTCCTGACGTCGCCGATCAGATCCGCCCGTAGATCCGCGCCACCAGGTCGGGCGTCGCCGCGGCCTCGGTCGCCAGCTGCCGGCCGAGGCGCGGCGGCGGCGGGCCCGGCAGGGCGGCGGCGCGCACCTCGCCTGGCGTCGCCTCGAAGGCCTGGCGGAAGGCTCGGCTGAACGCCGACGGGTCGGGGAAGCCATGCGCCTCCGCGATCTCGGCGATGCCAAGCCCGGCCTGGTGCGGGTCGCGCAGCGCCGCATGCGCCAGGCTGAGCCGCACGTCGCGGATGTAGCAGGCGACCCCGCCCTCGCCGGCGAACATCCGGTAGAGCGCCGAGCGCGAGATGCCGGCCGTCGCCGCCAGCCGCGCCGGCGTCAGCCGGGCGGAGCCGAGATGCTTGTGGATCGCCTTGCGCACGCGCTCCTTCTGCAGGTCCGCGACGCGGGCGGCCGCGGCGGGGGGCGGCGCACCCGTGAAGAGGCAGGCCGCGACCGCGGCGCGCGTGGCCTCCGCAAGGCTGCCGAGGCTCTCCGCCGGCGCCGACGCGACGCGCGCGGGCAGGGCCAGCAACAGGTCCGCCATCAGGCCGGCGCAGGGACCACGCAGCGGGCCGCTCGGCAGGGCGGCAAGCTGGGCGGAGAATTGCGGGCTGAGGTCGCGCGGGATGGTCAGCGAGACCCATTCCGCCGCATCCCACTGCGTCGCCCAGCCCTCATGCATCGAGAAGAGCACGGGCTCGCCCGGACCGAGCCGGGCTGTGAACCCAGGGTGCTGCAGCCGGCTCTCCCCGCTGCGCAGCACGCGCAGGCACCAGTGATCGATGCCG
Source organism: Acetobacteraceae bacterium (assembly GCA_027489135.1). Classification (GTDB taxonomy): domain Bacteria; phylum Pseudomonadota; class Alphaproteobacteria; order Acetobacterales; family Acetobacteraceae; genus JAIEOP01. Next base: position 2,395 of record JAIYAI010000692.1, on the reverse strand, counting down.
TCGCGGCGGGCGCGGCGCTCGTCGCGCAGGAAGCGGCTGTCCGGCACGCGGGTCTGGCTGAGCACCATGCCGCCGAAGTGCCAGTGTTCGGAACGCACCTGCACGCCGTCGCGCGTGTCCGGCGGCACCTCGATGGCGTTGAGCGAGCCGAAGGCGGCGCACCAGGCATCCAGGCGCTGCGGCGGCGGCAGCGGAGCTGTCGTGAAGCAGATGGGCGCCTCGCCCGGAAGCCGTGTCGCGGCGGCGGTCTCCGCACCCATGGCTGGCGTTCCGATCCTTCCCAGGGGTTCTGTCCGCAGGGGCATTCCAGCCCTCGCGCACCAACGCATAGGTGATGCGGCCCGAGAATGAAACAAGAGAGCGGGCCTTGACCCTGCCGCTTGCTCACGTTTGCGGGAGGATGGCACCTTCCCGACCGAGGCCGCGGGGTCGCCCGCAATGTGTCGGTCGCGTGACAGGAAGCCGAGGATGCGGGCGCTTACCCTGGAGGACATCGAATGCCTCGCCGTCGGCGCCTGGGTGCTGGGCACCGGCGGCGGCGGGTCGCCCTATCTCGGCCTGCTGAACATGCGGCGCCTCTACGCGGAGGGGGCGCGGATCGACCTCATGCCGCCGGAGGAGCTGGCGGATGACGACCTGGTCGCCGTCGTCTCCAACATGGGCGCGCCGCAGGTCGGGCAGGAAAGGCTGACCGACAGCCGCAACATGGCCCGCGCCGTGACGCTGATGGAGGAATACCTGGGCCGCGAATTCCGCGCGATCATGTCGGTGGAGATCGGCGGCAACAACGGCATCCAGCCCATGCTGGCGGCGGCGCATCTGGGCAAGCCCGTGGTCGATGCCGATGCCATGGGCCGCGCCTATCCCGAGGCGCAGATGACCAGCTTCGCGGTGGGCGACCTGAAGCCATATCCCCTCTCGCTGGTCGATCCGCGCGGGGTGGAGGGGATCGTCGCCAAGGTGCCGTCCTGGAAATGGATGGAGCGCCTGTCGCGGAAGATGTGCGTCGAGGTCGGCTCGATCGCCGCCACCTGCAAGGCGCCGCGCACGGGGCGGGAGGTGAAGGACTGGGGCATCCCGCATACCACCACCCAGGCCATCGCCCTGGGCGCCGCCATCCGCCTGGCGCAGCGCGAGCATCGTGACCCGATCCAGGCCATCCTGCAGGCCGAGGGCGGCGTGCTGCTGTTCCGTGGCGAGGTCGCCGATGTCGCGCGCCGCACGACGGAGGGCTTCCTGCGCGGCACGGCCAAGCTGGACGGGCTGGAGGACTGGGCGGGCCAGGGCTTCGAACTCGCCTTCCAGAACGAATGGGCGGTGGGGTGGCAGGACGGCGTGCCGCGGGTGATGACGCCGGACCTGATCTGCGTGCTGGACAGCGTCTCCGGCGAGGCGATCGGGACGGAGACCTTGCGCTACGGCCAGCGCGTGACGGTGATCGCGCTGCGCGGCCCGGCAGTGTTCCGCACGCCGCGCGGGCTGGACTTCGTGGGGCCCAGGGCCTTCGGCTACGACATCGACTTCGTGTCCTTGTTTCCGGACCACGCGGCATGAAGCGCATCGGCATAGACGTCGGCGGCACCAACACGGATGCCGCGCTGCTCGACGCCGACCGCGTCGCCTTCGCCACCAAGACGCCGACGACCGAGGACGTGCTGAGCGGCGTGCGCACCGCGCTGGAAGCCGTCGCGGCACATGGCGCCGGCCCGGTGCAGGCGGTGATGATCGGCACGACGCATTTCACCAATGCCGTCGTCCAACGGCGCGATCTCGCGCGCATCGGGGCGCTGCGCCTCGGCCTCCCCGCCGCGGCGTCACTGCCGCCCTTCTGCGACTGGCCCGAGGACCTCGCCGCCCTGGTGCGCGGCCAGGTGCATATGGTGGAGGGCGGGCACGACTATGACGGCCGGCCCATCATGCCGCTCGACGAACGCGCGGTGGCGCAGGCTGCGCGGGCGATGCGGGGGGCCGGGATCGACTGCGTCGCCGTCTCGGCCATCTTCTCGCCGCTCGATCCCGCCATGGAACTCCGCGCGGCCGAGATCCTGCGGGAGGAGATGCCGGGCGTCTCCCTCACCCTCAGCCACGACCTCGGCCGGATCGGGCTGCTGGAGCGGGAGAATGTCGGCCTGCTGAACGCCTGCCTCGCGCCGCTGGCCCGCCGCACCATCCAGGCCTTCGAGGCGGCGGTGGCGGCGGCCGGGATCACCGCGCCGCTCTACGTCACGCAGAACGACGGCACCGTGATCCGCGCCGCGCTGGCGGAGCGCTTTCCCGTGCTCTCCTTCGCCTCCGGCCCGACCAACTCCATGCGGGGCGCGGCCTTCCTGACCGGGGTGAAGGATGCGCTCGTCGTCGATGTCGGCGGCACGACCAGCGATGTCGGGGCGCTGCG
>JAIYAI010000242.1 GCA_027489135.1 Acetobacteraceae bacterium | reverse complement strand
CGGAGTACCTGGCTGGCGGCAAGCGCGTGGTGTCCACGCCGGTCGCCGATGTCGTGAAGCGGTTCGAGGGCATCACGGCTGTGGCCATCGCTACCGATGCGCCGGGCTTCGTGGCGGCCGCCGAAGGCTTCATGGCCAACCATGACGTCTCCGATTTCATCGCGGTAGACGACCTGCTGGCCACCATCTCCTGGGACGGCATCCAGCGCAGCATGGATCGGCTTGTGGCGGTGTGCGAGGGGCGGCACTACCGCGTCAGCGCCCCGGTTGCGCATACGCGCCCTGCCGCGATCGCCGACTATCTGGTGGTGGGTGCAGGCTTCGGCGGCGCGGTGGCGGCCGAACGCCTGGCCAGCGGCGGCGCCCGCGTGCTGGTGGTGGACAAGCGGCCGCACATTGGTGGCAACGCGTTCGACGAGTACGACGATGCTGGTGTTCTGGTGCATCGCTACGGTCCGCACATCTTCCACACCAACAGCGATGATGTCCTGGCCTATCTCTCACGCTTCACCGCGTGGCGCCCCTATGAGCACCGTGTCCTGGCGCAGGTGCCTGCGGGCCTCGTGCCAATGCCGATAAACCGCACCACGGTTAACCGCGTCTTCGGCCAGGCGCTGAGGACGGAGGCGGAGACGGAGGCCTTCTTCGCCAAACTGGCGGAGCCGATGGATGAGATCCGCTCCGCCCGCGACTTCGTCGTCTCCGCCGTGGGGCGCGCGATGTATGACATGTTCTTCCACGGCTACACGCTCAAGCAGTGGGGCGTGGCGGCGGACAGTCTCGACCGCTCCGTCACGGCACGCGTGCCGACCCGCACCAGCGACGATGACCGCTACTTTCTGGACAAGCATCAGTGCATGCCCGCCCGCGGCTATACGCCGATGTTCGAGAACATGCTGGACCACGCCAACATCACCGTCATGGTCGGCACTGATAGTGACGCAGTGCCACGCGGGCGTTTCGCCCACACGATCTTCACCGGGCCGATCGACAGCTTCTATGGCCAGCGTTTCGGCAGCCTGCCCTACCGCTCCCTGGTCTTCGAGCACGAGACGCGGCCGGGTGGGCTCGTGCAGCCCGTCGGCACGATCAACTATCCCGGCCTTGAGACGCCCTACACCCGCTGTTCCGAGTTTCGACACATCACCGGCCAGGCGCACAGCATGACGAGCCTGTGCCGCGAGCGTTCCTCCGCCGAGGGTGACCCCTACTACCCCGTGCCCAACCCGGCCAATCAGGCGCTCTTCAAGCGGTATCAGGCACTGGCCGATGCCGAGTTGGACGTGACCTTCACGGGGCGGCTGGGCAGCTATCGCTACATGAACATGGACCAGGTCGTCGCCCAGTCATTGGCCTTGGTGAAGCGCCTTCAGACACGGAGCGAAGGCATCCTGCAAAGAGCCAGGGCCGCCTGACAGATCATGTTTCACAGCTTCGCGTGGGGCGGCTTCGAAGCCGCGAGCCATGTGCGCGCTGATGGCGTGCGGGTGGATACGCTTCAGGGCAGCGGGCATGAGCGTTGGGCGATGCTGGATGGCGCCATACTGCGGGGCCTGGGCGTGCGCACCATCCGGGAGGCACTACGCTGGCACCTGGTGGGCGAGGGGAGGCGGGACTGGTCGTCCGCCCAGGCGCAGGTCGCTGCCGCGCACGCCCATGGGCTGCAGGTTGTCTGGGACATCTGCCACTGGGGCGTACCGGCGGGGATGGATGTCATGGCGCCGGACTGGCCACGGTCCCTGGCGGATTTCGCCGTCGATGCCGCGGCCATGCTGCAGCGGGAGGGGTGCGAGGTGGCGGCTTTCGTGCCGGTCAACGAGATCTCCTTCTGGGCCTGGGCCGGCGGCGAGGTGGCGGCCTTCGGGCCGCATCTTTTCGGCCAGGGGGTGGCGTTGAAGCGCCAACTCGTGGCCGGACACCTGGCCGTGACGCAGGCACTCCGCGCCACGGGCAGCACCGCGCCGATCATGGTGTGCGAGCCGCTGGTCTGGGTCCTGCCCGCATCGGATTCCACGGAGGACCTACGCGCGGCGTTCGCCTTCATTCAGGCCTCGCATGAGGCGGTGGACTGGATCCTCGAGGCCGATCCCGCCGCGATCGACGTGCTTGGCCTGAATTTCTATCCGCATAACCAGTGGAAACTGGAAGGCGAGCGGGTTGGGCGTGGTGACGCGGGCTGGCGCCCGCTCGCTTCCCTGCTGGAGGACGTGGCGGGGCGCTTCGCCCTTCCCATCGTGCTGAGCGAGACGGGTGCCGAAGAGCCCATGGGTGATGACTGGATGGAGCATGTGACGCGCGAAGTCACGGTGGCGATCCGCCGCGGCGTGCCGGTCGAGGGCGTCTGCGTCTACCCCGTGGCCGATTACCCGGGCTGGGATAACGGGCGGCATTGCCCCTGCGGGCCGCTTGGCCTGCGAGAGGGCCTGCGGTTCGTGCGCCCGGGCCAGGCAGCCGCGATGCGTGCCATGCGACCCCCGCCGGTTGCGGCGGCCTGGCGGTGAGCATCCTATCGCCGGCACGAACAGGGTGCCGCAGCCCGGGGTGCCCCGGCGTGTTGTCAGCATGAGGGAGTAGGCCGAGGGAACAGCCCATGACCACCTGCGCGATCGGTGGCTGCTTCAGCGGCGATGCGCGATCCCGAGTACTCTGTCGATGAGGAGGGGCGGCGTTGCAGGAGCGTGATCAAGTTGTCGGGCGGGCGTGGCCTCGCGCCGAGCGTCTTCACCGCGATGAGCGTGACTGCTCTCGTAAGGTGTGCTTGCCGCGATCCCGATCGCGCGGCTCTCGGAGGGCAGCCGCGAATTCGCAACCACTGACGCGGGCTCTCGCTGGCTGGCTGCTGAAACGACGCTTTCAGCGGCGAAGAACGAAGGGTAGCTTCGCGGACGCAGCATCCATCGCATGAATGGATCGTCGGACCTCCGGTGCTGACTTCATGCGTTCGGGCAACTCTCTTGCGATGGAGAGAGTCAGCAGCCTGCTATAGTGGGAATTCTATCTCACAAACCAGGCCGCTGCTT
>JAIYAI010000080.1 GCA_027489135.1 Acetobacteraceae bacterium | reverse complement strand
TGTAGGGGTTGGTCAGCAGGGAAAGCGCCTCGCCCCAATAGGCCATGGTGCAGCCGGGGTCGGCACGGCGGACCTGGCGGAAGGCCTCGCCGGCTACTTGATACCAGAACGAGTGCTGCAGCAGCATGCCGTGGTTGAAATCGGCCTGCGCCGTGGCGCTGCACTGCACCGGGAAGTTCACCGTGCCGAGCACGCGATGCGAGGTGGCGGGATCAGACTGTTGCGCCAGGGCAGCCGGCGGCGCGAGGCAGCCGATCCCGAGGGCGAGGGTGAGGCGCCGGATCCATGGCGCAGGGGTGCGTCGAGCCATGCTGTCGTTCCTCCCAGGGCCATGCGCTGGCAAGCCACGCGCGCCCCTCGGAAGGTTACGAGTTTCAGTCAGTCCTGATTAGCACATTCGCGTGCGGCATCGCCCAAACGGGGTACGCGCTTCAGAAGCGCGCCAGCGCGGCCCCCCAGGTCAGCCCGCCGCCGATCGCCTCCATGACGATCAGGTCGCCGCGCTGCAGCTTGCCCGCGGCATCCGCCTCGGCCAGCGCCAGCGGGATCGACGCGGCGGAGGTGTTGGCGTGCTTGTCGACCGTCACCACCACCCGGTCCGGCGGCAGCTTCAGCTTCCTGCCCATCGCCTCGATGATGCGGAGGTTCGCCTGGTGCGGCACCAGCCAGCGCACATCGCCATGCCCCAGGCCATTGGCGGCCAGCGCCTCGTCCACGACCGCGGCGAGTTTGGAGACGGCGTGGCGGAAGACCTCCTTGCCGGCCATGCGCAGCAGGCCCGTGCCGCCGGTGCTGCCCGCGCCGCCCTCGATCTTCAGGATCTCGCCGTGGCGGCCATCCGAATGCAGGTGGGTGGAGAGGATCCCCCTCGTCTCGGCCGGATCGTCGGTCGCGGTCAGCACCACCGCGCCGGCGCCGTCGCCGAACAGCACGCAGGTGCCGCGGTCGGTCCAGTCGAGGATCCGCGAATAGATCTCCGACCCGATCACCAGCGCACAGCGCGCCTGGCCGGAGCGGATCAGCGAATCGGCGAGGCCCAGCCCGTAGACGAAGCCAGTGCAGGCCGCGGCGATATCGAAGCCGAAGCCGCGCGTGATGCCGAGATGCCCCTGCACCCGCACCGCCGTCGAGGGGAAGGCGCTGTCCGGCGTGGTGGTCGCCACGATGACGAGGTCGACATCGGCCGGCGTCAGGCCGGCACGATCCAGCGCGGCGCGCGCGGCGGCGGCCCCCATGGCACTCGCCGTCTCGCCCTCGGCCGCGAGGTGCCGTCGGCGGATGCCGGTGCGCTCGACGATCCAGTCGTCCGTCGTGTCGAGGTTGTAGGCGGCAGCGAGGGCGTCGTTGTCGAGCACGCGCTCCGGCAGGTAGCCGCCGATGCCGGCGATCAGGGAGCGGGGGGTCATGGCGCCCCGGCGTGAGAGGAACGGCAGGTCATCGGGTCCGGGCACTCGGGGCGCGAAGGGGCGTCATGGGCCTGTCATGGGCCAGGGCGGGACATGCGCGCCCTGCGACCGGCCGTCAACGCGCATTCCACGGAAGGGTGATCGCGGCGCGTGAGGTGGCTTCCCCCGAGGGGATCAGCGCCCGCCGGCCGCCGCGAGGCGCGGCTCGATGACCGCAGGCGCCCCGACCGGCCCGGCGAGGCGCGAGAGGCCTTCGCGGATCCGGTCGTTGAACCGGTGCGTCACCATGTCCATCGCCACGTCCACGGCATGGGCGAAGCCCAGAGCATCCGTGCCGCCATGGCTCTTCACCACCACGCCATTGAGCCCGAGCAGGATGGCGCCGTTGTAGCGCCGCGGGTCCATCCATTCGCGCAGGCGATCCAGCGCCGGCCGGGCCAGGAGGTAGCCGACGCGGGCCGGGATGGTGCTGGTGAAGACCTGCTTCAGCATGTCGCGCATCAGCTTGAGCGCGCCTTCGCCCGTCTTCAGCGCGACATTGCCGGTGAAGCCGTCCGTCACCACCACGTCGACGGTGCCGGCGGCGATGTCGTGCCCCTCGACGAAGCCGTGGAACTGGGCGCCGATATGGCTGTCCTTCAGCACCTCGGCCGCGGCGCGCACGCGATCGTCTCCCTTCAACTCCTCGGAGCCGACGTTGAGCAGGCCGAAGGTCGGGTTGGTCAGGCCGAGCACGGCGCGGGCGAAGCTGTCGCCCATGACGGCGAATTCCACCAGGTTGCGCGCATCGCACTGGATGTTGGCGCCGAGGTCGAGCATGACGACGTCGCCCCGCGCCGAGGGCGCGATCGCCGCCAGGGCGGGACGGTCGATCTCGGGCAGCGTCTTGATGACGATCTTGGCCAGCGCCATCAGCGCGCCGGTATTGCCGGCGGAAACGACGCCAGCGGCCTCGCCGCCGGCAACCGCATCGATCGCCAGGCGCATGGAGGATTGCCGCCCCTGCCGCAGCGCGGCGGTTGGCTTCATCTCGCCCGGGATGACGTCCGGTGCGTGGCGGATGGCGCAGGTCGCTGCGGCGCGCTTGCGGCGGGCCAGCAGCGGGCCGATCCGTGCCTCGTCACCCACCACCAGGAAACGTGCCTGGGGGTGGCGTTCGGCCGCGAGCTCAAGGCCGTCGAGCACCATTTCGGGCGCGGCGTCGCCCCCCATGGCATCGATGGCCAGGGAGAAGGTCTGCGACATTCAGCCGCGCTCCCGCCGAAGTCCGCCCGCGCCAGCGATGGACCGAAGCCTGCTCCGGCCCGCCAGAACGGACAATGTCAGGCAAGCATCAGACGGGCGCAGCCGGACCGCAAGCCCGAAGACCCGGCGCGCCCCGAGAGACACCGCGCTGCCAGGTCCTGGATTGCCACCCGGCATCGCCGCTGCCGTTCCGGTCAGGTGCGAACCGCCGCCTTCAGCGCGTCGCCAGCCGGCACGACCTCACGGCCGTCGTAGTAGCCGCAGGACCCGCAGATATGATGCGGACGCTTCAGCTCCCCGCAGTTCGGGCACTCGGCGTGGGCTTCGACACGGATCGCCTGGTGGCTCCGGCGCATGCCGGCGCGGGAGGGCGAAACCTTCTTCTTCGGAACGGCCATGTGCCGAGCCTTTCAACAACGAGAACACTAGGGATGGTCAGGGAGCGCGGCGTCTAGCACCCTCACCCCGGCGCTGCAAGCAGCGTTGCCCGGCGATCATTCCGGGGCAGCGGGACATCGCGCTCAGTTCAGGGGCCGGCGCAGCGCGGCAAGGCCAGCGAAGGGGCTGGACGCCGCCTCTCGCGCCTCGTCCGGCATCTCGGCGCCGGGCGCTCGGGGGTAAGGATCGAGGGCGAGGGCGAGTTGCTCCGCCAACGCCTCCCCGAGATCCGCAACGTCGCCCGGACCGGTCGGGATCTCGTCGATCTCCTCCGGCCCGTCGTCCGGTTCCCGCCCGCCCGGCAGGAAGCGCAGGGTGAAATCCTCGGCCACTGCCTGCTCCACGGGCTCGAGCGTGACGACGCAGGCCTGGGTGACGCGCGCCTCCAGCCGGCCGCGGGCCAGAACGGACCCGTCCTCATCCGGCGACAGGTCGATCACCGCGCGCAGCGCCGCGACGGCGGGGATCCCGAAGCGGGCGGCGAGCGCCGCGCATTCCGCGGGCGTCGCCGTGATCGTCTCACGCCGACCGGCGGTGCCGACGAGGCCGAGCGGCAAGGGGCGGGGGAGTTCGGCCATGGCCGCGCCTCAGGCCGCCGCCGCCGGCGCGACGGCGTCGCCCGGTGGGAAGGCCACGCGACCCGCGACCAGCGCCGCGAAGCCCTGGCTCGCGAGCGCGGCGGCAACGCCGCGGGCATGGGACGCGAGCGCGGCAGCACCGGCGGCATGGGCCGCAGCGCCGTCCTCGCCCGGCTCGACTCGCCAGATGTTGCGCAGCAGCGCGGCCTGCAGCGCCGCGCCGTCCTCGGTATCGAGCGCTGCCTCGTAGGCCCGGGCGCGGCCATGGAAGGCCTCCCACATGCGCTTGACGCGCTTGCCGACGGTCAGGTCGCTGACGCCCATCTCCCGCAGCGTGATGTCCATGTCGGCGAACATCGCATCGAAGATCGCCTGGGCCAGCGCGCCGGCGCGCGGGTCGGCATCGGTGCGCACGCGCCGGATCACCAGCGAGACGAACAACCCGATCAGGTCGAAGCGCCCGTCCAGCGTGTCGGGCACGCCGACACCGGGCCCATAGGGCCAGGGCGCGCGCGCGGCCGTGACGGCGGCGGTGTAGAGGTCGAAGCCGGCCCGCTCATGCGGCTTGCGGCGAAACAGCCCGAGCAGGCCCATGGTCCCTCATCCTCAGCCCAAGCCCATCGCGGCGTTGACCATGCCGGGGCGTGGTGGCATCGAGCCGCACATGGATCGCCACAGCCCATCGGTCAACGCAGGAAAGCCCCGCCGGACCCGTCGCCGCGTCGGCGTGACGCTGGTGCTGGCCGCTTTGCTGGTCGGGCAGGGCTGCAACGTCTTCCGCTCCCCCGTGATCGCCCGCGGCAACCGACCCAGCGAGGAGCAGATCAAGGACATCTCGGTCGGCGTGCATACCCGGGCCGACGTGCAGGCACTGCTTGGCTCCCCCACCTCCGCCTCCGCCTTCGGCGACCAGAGCTGGTACTACATCAGCGCGCAGACCCGGGTGCGGCCGATGGCGCATATCGGCATCTCGGACCCGGAGACGGTCGCAGTCGACTTCAATGAGCGCGGCGTCGTCACCGGCGTGCGCGTGCTGCGCGAGGCGGACATGGTCCCCGTGCGCATGGTGTCGCGCGAGACGCCGTCCCCGGGCAACGAGCGGACGCTGATGCAGGCGCTGTTCGGCAATGTCGGCCGCATCGGCCCGCAGCCGACGGGCGGGGATGCGCCGGGCGTCCAGGCGGCGCGCTGAGGCGCCTCGCCCGCGGACCGCGACCGCCGAAGGCCCTCGTCCGCCGGACCTGTCATTTCAGCGGCTCGGTTTCTTGCCCGGGCCAAGGCGCCGAACGGTGCCCGCCGGTATTGCGACAGCATGCGGATCGCATGACGCGGCGAAGCCAAGCAAACCGGAGGTTTGCGCGTCACGCCGCAGGCGTGCCCCGCACGACGCGTCTGAGGGAGGCCTGAGCGTGTCAACGCTCAGGGCCGTCGGTATCAGAAATGGCTCCAGCCTGCGCGGTCGGGGGTCAGGTCACGACCAGACTCGTCATGGACGCGCACCCCCTGCCCTGCGACGAAGCGACCGATCCGCGTGACCGGCACGCCCGCCGCCCGGCCCGCCGCCGTGACCCGCGCGGCATCTCCCGAATCGGCGGCGAAGAGCAGTTCGTAGTCGTCGCCGCCGGTCAGCACGGTCGGCAGCAGCCCCGCATCGGCCGCCAGCGCCGCCCGTGCGGCGGCGGAGAGCGGCACGGCCTCCGCCGCGATCTCCGCCCCGCAGCCCGCTGCCCGGGCGAGGTGCCCGAGATCCTGCACCAGCCCGTCCGAGACATCCATCGCCGCCCGCGCCACGCCGACCAGCGCCTGGCCCAGCCCGAGGCGCGGCCGCGGCAGCCGGTAGCGCGCCGCGAGATGCCCGGCCGCATCGTCTGCCACCTGCCCGCGGATCGCCCGCAGCCCGAGCGCGCCGTCGCCGATCGTGCCCGACACCCAGACCTCGTCCCCGGGCCGCGCGCCGACCCGCCGCAGCGCCTGCCCTGGCGCGACGTGGCCGAGGATCGTCAGCGAGAGCGTCATCGGCCCGGGGATGGAGACCGTGTCGCCGCCGAGGACGGAGAGGCCGAATTCCCGCTGATCCAAGGCCAATCCCGCGACGAAGCCGGCGATCCAGGATTCCTGGATGCCTAGCGGGAAGGCCGTCGTCATCAGGTAACCGAGCGGCGCCGCGCCCATGGCCGCCAGGTCCGAGAGATTAACCCGCAGCAGCTTGCGCCCCACCGTCTCCGGCGGATCGTCGGGCAGGAAATGCACCCCTGCCACCATGGCGTCCGCAGCCATCACCAGCGTCCGCCCCGGTGGCGGGTCGAGCAGCGCGGCATCGTCGCCGAGGTCGAGGGCGCCGGGCCCCGCAAGGGGGCGGAAATGCCGGGCGATCAGCCCGAACTCACCCGGCAGCGTCACCGCGTCAGCCGCGGCGATGGCCGCCCTGGAACTCCTCGGCCCGCAGGGCGCGGGCCATGGCGTCGAGCACGCCATTGGCGAAGCGCGGCTCGTCCCCGCCGAAGAAGCCATGGGCGATGTCGAGGTATTCGTTGATCACGACGCGCGCCGGCGGCTCGCTGCCGGCCTGGAACTCGGCCGCGGCGCAGCGCAGCAGGGCGCGAAGCACCGGGTCGAGCTTGGCGAGCGGCCAGTCCGCCGCGAGGTGCGCGGCGATGATCGCGTCCAGCGCGTCCCCGTTCTGCGCGGCGCGGCGGACGATGGCGCGGAACAGCGGCACGTCCGCTTCCGGCACCTGGCCCTCCTCCAGGCCGCGGCCATGCGGATCGGGGCCGATGCGGTGGCGAATGAACTGCTCGATGACGATCTCTGCCGGCTCGCCATTGGCCTCCGACTGATAGAGCGCCTGAACGGCCGCGATGCGCGCGCCGGTGCGGGGGCGCGCCTTCGCCGGGGCAATGCCCGGTTTTCCCGCGCCGCTCATGCCGCACGGATCCCGATGACCGGGCGATGTCGGGACATGGCTAGAGGCCCCAGCCCCGGCGCAGGGCGATCTGGCCGAGCATGGCGTGCGCCGCCTCTCCGCCCTTGTTGTCCTTGTTGTCGCCGGAGCGCGCCAACGCCTGATCGAGCGTATCCACGGTGAGCAGGCCGAAGCCGATGGCCGCCCCGGTCTCGGCCGAGATGTCCATCACGCCGTGGCAAATGGCGTCGCAGATGAAGGTGTAGTGGTCGGTCTCCCCGCGCACGACGCAGCCGAGCAGCAGGAAGCCGTCCCAGCGCTGGAACTTGGCGGAGAGCGCCATGCGGAGCGCGGCGGGCAGTTCATAGCCGCCGGCGACGTCGACCACGTCCACGGTTGCGCCGAGTTCCGCCAGCACGCGCTCCGCGCCCTGGCGCATGCCGCCCACCACCTCCCCGTAGTAGGGGGCCTGGATGATCAGGATGCGCGGCGGCGGACCCTGCAGGGT
>JAIYAI010000631.1 GCA_027489135.1 Acetobacteraceae bacterium | reverse complement strand
TCTGCACCTCGGCACGGTCGGCGCGCTCGGCGCCGTCGATCACCACCACGCGCCAGCCGCCCTCGGCCGCCGTGTGGGCGAGGAAGCGGATCGCCTCGCGGGCGTCGTCGACGCGCAGGACCTCCTTCTTGCCCTTCTCGCCTGTGTTCGGCTCCAGGGTGATCATGTCGGCATGGGCGGCGGCGGCGACGCGGCGGAAGACCGGCGCGGTCTCTGGCACGTGCAGCGGCGGCCTGCCCGGCATGGCCTCCGGCAGACCGGCCAGCAGCCAGCGGGCGAAGCGGTAGGCGAGCGTCGCCTTGCCGACGCCGGGCGGGCCGGCAATCAGCCAGGCATGGTGCAGCCGGCCGGAGCGCGCCGCGGCCTCGAGCGTGGCGGCGGCGCTGTCATGGCCCAGCAGGTCGGGGTTGGCGCGGGGGTCAGGGAGGGGCATGGCGGTGGTGATGCGAGGCGCTGCCTCGCGCTCCGCCAGGGGCTCTGCCCCTGGACCCCGCCAAGGGCCGAAAGGCCCTTGGAACCCGTTTTTTGGCGCCGCCCGCGCCATCGGTGCGCCAAGTTGGCCAAGCCCCGCGGGTCACGAAGGACAAGTGACGGTTTCCAAAGGCCTTTCGGCCTTTGGCGGGGTGAGGTCTGGAGAGGGGCGGAGCCCCTCTCCAGGTCAACGCCGCCGTCACCGGTCCAGAAGCCGCTGGCGCACCACGCCCCGCATGGCGTGCGTCACCGCCTCCAGCCCCTGCGTCGCATCCACCACGGCGCAGCGCCCCGGCTCCGCCGCCGCGACCGCCAGGAAGGCGTCCCGGATGCGCCCGTGGAACGCCAGCCCCAGCGTCTCGTAGCGGTTCGTCTCCCCGCGGGCCTCGGCCCGCGCCAGCCCCGCCTCGGCCGGAATGTCCAGCACCAGCGTCAGGTCGGGCCGCAGCGCGCCGAGCGCCATCGCCGCCAGCCTGTCCCAGACCGCCCGCTGCGTGCCCTGCCCCGCCACCTGGTAGGCCAGGGTCGAATCGGCGAAGCGGTCGCAGACCACCCAGATCCCTGCGGCGAGCGCGGGCTCGATCATCCGCGCCACGTGCTCCCGCCGTGCCGCAAAGTGCAGCATGGTCTCGGCGACCGGGTCCCAGGGGCCGGCGCCGAGCAGCACGCCGCGGATCGCCTCGGCCCCGGGCGAGCCGCCGGGTTCGCGGGTGCGCAGCACCGGTAGGCCGGCCTCCGCCAGCCAGGTCGCGAGGCGCCGGGCCTGGGTGGACTTCCCCGCCCCCTCGCCGCCCTCCAGCGTGATGAACCGACCGCGCGCCATGCCTGGGGGTGTGCCCGCCCGGGCGTGATCGATCAACCGGGGGCAGCGGGCCCGGGCGTGTTCGATCAACCGGCCTCAGCGGGCCCGGGGGTGTTCGATCAAGCCCGGGCGGCAGGCCACGGACGCATCATCCGAGGGCGCTCACCGCGCCAGGGCACAGCCATGGTCCTGCAGCCGCTCCGCGTTGCCGCTTTCGGGCTGGCGACCGGCGAGCAGGACGAAGCCTGGCGGCGCGGCGACCTGGGTGACCAGCAGGGTCCACTCCCCCATGGCGGCGCGCGCGCCTGGCAGCTCCGACGCCAGCACGGCGAAGGGATCGGCGGCGAGGTCGTCGCCCTCGCCAGGCAGGCGCCGCGCCTGCCAGCCCGGCCAGGCGGCGCCGAGCGGCGCCCAGCCCTCGCCAATCCGCGCCTCGGCCAGCGCCGCGCGCAGGTCTGGCCGCAGGCAGTCCAGGTGGATGTGCAGCTGGTCCTGGCTGCGCCGGATCGCGGCATTGATGGCGAGGCTCACGGCATCCCGCGGCAGGCCCCGCCCCAGCGCCAGCCCGACCAGCCCCCGCGCGCGCCAGGCCTCGGCGAAGTGGTTGGGCGCGCCGGGGGCGAGGAGCGCCGGGTCCTCGATGCCGGTGACCCGGGCCGCGGGGATCAGCAGGTACTGGCTCTGCCCGCGGATGTCCTTCAGCAGCGCGGCATCGCGCGAGAGGGCGGTGCAGGGCCAGGGCGGCGCGAGCGCCTGCGCCGCGGCGGGGGTGCACTGGCAACGGACGATGCGCCAGAGCGCGTCCCGGTCATGCCCCGCGGGCGCCGGGACGGCGCAGATGTCCTGCGCCGGCGCCGGGCCGGCCCAGCCGAGGAGCAGGAGGAGCAGCAAGGCGGGAAGTGCTGGACCGGCACGCAGGTTCATCGTATGTTCTCTTCCGTCAGGGGGAGAGGTGCGTCCAGCCTACCACCACCCCTGCGCGGCACGATTCCCTGCCGCGCACGCCCGCGGTCATGGCTGCGGCGGAGACTGGTTTTTGTCCGCATCTTCGGGAAACGCGTTGATATTGCTTGGATACGATTGCGCCACTCGGACTGGCTCCGATGCAGTCGTTTGTCCGCTCACGGTGCCAAGTATCTGACAAATATCCCTAATTCGCTTTCCGAAGCACGATTTTCAACTAAATCTGAAGAAATTCCGCTCAACAGATTGTTCTTGCAGTATTTCTCGCCAGTCGGGATGGCGGCCGCATATCGAGGTCGGGCTGCGCCATTTGTCCGGCGCAAGGCCCAAGCCCCTGACATCGCCGGATTTCAGGGTTCCACCCCGACCGACCGGAGCGCCGTCGCGATCGGCAGGTAGAGCACCCGCCGCGGCGCCACCACCCGGTCCGCCCCGCCCGAGGACAGCGCCCGCGCGGCCGCCATGTCCGGCTCCACCGCCGCGGCGACGATGCCGATCAGGCGTCCCTCCCCGTCGAGGACCGGCCCGCCAGAGAAGCCCGGCGCCGCCGGCAGCAGCGCCGCCGCGAAGCCGGCGCCGAAGCGCGGCGCTTCCGCGGTGCCCGTGCCGCTCTGCCGCACCCCGGCCCGTGCGCCGGCAACCGACAGCACCGCGCCCTGGGCCGGCACCGGCCCCCTCGGCGCCGAGGCAAGCCCGGCCGCCGCCACTTCCAGCAGCGCCGCATCCGCCTCCGCCGCCGGCCTGATCTGCCGCACCGGGATACGCTGCCCGTCGCGCGCCACGACCACCGCCTGCCGCCCACCGACGACATGCCGGTTGGTCAGCAGCCGCCCCGCACCCACCGCCGTGGCGGAGCCGAGGAACCGCCCGTCGGGGCTCTCGACGCTCCAGTGCAGCGCCTCGGCGCGCGGGTCGCGTGTCGGCGCGACGCCGCAGGCGGACAGGCCGAGGAGGAGGAGAAGGAGGA
>JAIYAI010000664.1 GCA_027489135.1 Acetobacteraceae bacterium | reverse complement strand
GGTGATGATTGCCACCGCGAAGCCCAGCGCCATCAGCACCGAGGCGCCCTGGGAGACGCCGAGCTCGAGCGGCTGGCCGATCCACCAGGCCACCACGGCCACCGCCGGCACGGTCAGCCCGATGCAGGCGACGCCGCTGCCGAGCGCGAGGTTCAGCGCCGACTGCATGCGGTTGCGCGCCGCCGCCCGCACCGCCGCCGCCGTCTCCGGCAGCAGCACGATGGCGGCGATGATCACCCCCGTCACCGCATCGGGCGCACCGACCGCCTCCACCCCCTCATGCAGCGCCGGCGCCAGGGACTTCGCCAGCACCACGACCGAGAGCAGCGCCACGCAAAGCAGCCCGAAGGAGGCGAGCGCGATCGCGTTGGACGGCATGGCATGCGCGCCATGCGTGTCGTCGCCGAGCGGCAGGAAGAAGTCCTTGTGCCAGTTCGTCTGGATGAAGAGGAAGGCGAGGTAGAGGCCGAGGCAGGCGAGCGAGACGAAGGCGAGCTGCAGCGGCGTGTAGTAGGGCCCCGGCGCCGAGACCACGTGGTTCGGCACGATCAGCACCAGCACCGCCATCGGGATCAGCACGGCGAGGAAGGCATTGGCGCCCTCCACCCGGAACTCCGCGCGGCGGTGCTTGATGGCGGCGACCAGGATGCAGAGGCCGGCCAGGCCGTGCAGCACCAGCATCACCGCCGCATGCACCGAATCGCGCATCAGCGCCGGGTTGGGATCGCCGCTGAGCATGAGCGCGATGATCAGCCCCGCCTCGATCACCGTAACGGCCAGCGCGAGGACCAGCGTGCCGTAGGGCTCGCCCAGGCGGATGGCGATGACCTCCGCATGATGCACGGCGGCCAGCACGTTGCCGATCAGCACCGCCGCCAGCACCAGGGCGAGCAGCCCTAGCCCCGCCTTGCCGATGACCAGCCAGGCGGCGACGCCGAGGACCGGGATGACGATGGTGTGGAGCGGGATTCGGTCCGTCGGTGCGCCTGCCATCCGCGGGCCTTACCCGTTTCCTCGACGCCGCTTCAACCCGTGATCGGTGCCCCCAACCCGAGAATGCGTCGCAGCGTCGCCTGCACCACGCAGCAGGCGGCCCTGGCAGCATCGTGTGGCGCGCGCGGCAGGCGGCCCTGGCAGCATCGTGCGGCCCGCGCGGCACGCGGCCCTGGCAGCATCGCCCCTCCAACCGATATAGCGACCAGGATGGATCAGCCCGCCCCGCCTCCCTACCGCGAAGGCCTACCGCCGCAGCCGCCCGGGCCGCCGGGCGGTGAGCAGCACTTCACCGCATCGGAGACGGTGCGTGACCTCGTCATCGGCACCGCGGACGGGCTGACCGTGCCCTTCGCCCTGGCGGCGGGGCTGTCCGGCGCCGTCGCCGCCAATCCGCTGATTGTCACCGCGGGCCTCGCCGAGATCGCCGCGGGCTGCGTCGCCATGGGCCTCGGCGGCTACCTCGCCGCGCGCACCGACCAGCAGCACTACCAGGCCGAGCGCGCGCGCGAGGAGCAGGAGACCAAGGACTACCCGGAGCGCGAGAAGTGGGAGGTCGCGGCGATCCTGCATCGCTACGGCCTGCGCGGGGAGACGCTCACCCGCGCGACCGACGCCATCGCCGCGGACCGCCGGCGCTGGGTCGACTTCATGATGCGCTTCGAACTCGACCTGAAGGAACCGGCCGCGACGCGCGCGGTGCAGAGCGCGGCGACGATCGGCGGCGCCTACTTGGTCGGCGGCATGATCCCGCTCGCGCCCTACATGATCTTCGCCGAGACGCGACCGGCGCTGATCCTCTCCTCGATCCTGACTGGGACGGCGCTGCTCGGCTTCGGCTGGCTGAAGGCGGCGGTCAGCGGGCTGCCGCGCGGCAAGGGCGCGGCGCAGACGCTGGCGATCGGCGGGGCGGCGGCGGCCGTTGCCTATGCTGTGGCGAAGGCTGTCGGCGGCTGAGGGGCACCCAGGATCGGGTCAGGCGGCGGAGGTCGGCTCTCCGCCGCGGCGGAAATCCGGCTTGATGTCGACCAGCGGCGTGCCGTCCAGGCAATCGAGCCCGCGCACCAGCAGGCCCTCCGCCGTCACGGCCGTGACCATCACGATCGAGGTGGCGATCGGGTTCGGCCGGTTCGGCGCACGCAGCGCGAAGGTGCCGCGCGGTTCGGGATCGCGGCGCGGCACCTGCACCAGCAGGTCGCGCCGGGCGTGGTGCATCCAGTAGAGCAGTTCGAGGCGCATGCCCGGGGCGAGGCCCTGCAGCGCGGGGCGGAGGGGCGGATCGACCTCCACGGTGCAGACCGGGCCGGTCTCGGCATCGCCGCGGCGGGGGCAGTCCTCGCGACGGGCGAAGGGGGTTCGCAGGCGGCCGATGAAGGTGATCGCCGCATCGGCACGGTCGGGGGTGGGGCCGGTGACCTCGCCGGGGCGGATGTCGGGGGTGTCCATGCCCGCATGCGTGGACCGGCGGCGCGCGCCTGCCAAGCTCAGCCGCCGATGCGGATCACGTGGCGGATATCCTCGCCGAGGAAGCCGATGGCGGCGGGGCGGCGGATCCCGGGCAGCACGGCGACGTCGTAGAGTTCCCGCACCGCGCCGCCGAAGCGCAGCCAATGCGGCGTGTCGCCGGTGGCGAGGTCGATGAACAGCAGGCCGCAGCGCGCATCGGCCCCCCGCGCGGTGAGCGCGGCATCCAGCGCAAGGCCGCTGAAGGTGCGGTTCTCGCGCGCCAGCGACAGCCCCACCACCGCGAAGCCGCCGAGGAAGCTGAGGCCGCGGGCATAGCCGGGGCAGAAGGCGATCGGCTCGAAGCGGCCCGCCGCCCGGTCGACGCGGCCGAATTCGCCGGTGCCTGAGTTGAGCAGGTAGAGGTCGCCGCCGTGCAGCCGCGGCGAATGCGGCATGGAAAGGCCGGCGCAGACGACCTCCCCGCTGGCGACATCGATGACCTGGCCGCCGCCGGCGCGGTGCTCCCGCCAGCCATCGGCGACGTCGCTGGGCCCGACCAGCGTGACATAGCGCGGCGTGCCGTCCGGATCGGCGGCGAGGCCGTTCAGGTGGCAGCGATCCTCGGGTGCGAGGCGGGAGATGCAGCGCGGCTGCCAGAGGGGCGTGAAGCTGGCGTCGTCGGCGACGGTGGCGAGGCAGGAGAAGAGGGTATTGGCGAAGACGGGCCGGCCATCGGCGCCGAGGACCATGTCGTGGATGTCGCAGTCGCCGGTGACCCAGCAGCGGCGCGGGGCGTAGAGCGCGTCGTGCCCGGCATAGGTCCCGGACGTGGCGGGTGGGCTGCCGGCGACGATGTCCTGGAAGTGCCAGAGCTGGGAGAGGGTCGCGACATGCAGCGCGCCGGGCGCGGCGACGAGGCCCATGCAGCGGGGGAGGGTGCGTTCGAAGAGGGAGAGGCGGCCCTCGCCGGGGCCGATGAGCAGCAGCTTGCCGGCCTGGTAGGTGGTGACGGCGAGGCTGGCCCGCTCCGCCGCGAGGAAGGCGGCGAGGTGGCGGGAGGCCTGCATCTCGAAACTCGGCACGCCTGTCGGGGAGGCGGTTGGCGGCTGCATGGCGAGAGCGGTCTCTCCTTGTTCGACCTTATTGCGTTGCGTGGGGGCGGGGAGCAAGCTGGACTCAAGCCGCCGAGGCAGCGCCTGGAAAGCACGCCATGGGAGACGCCGGGATGTCCACCATCTATGCGCCGGTTCTTCTCTCCACGGTCGCGGCCGGCACCGGCGGCTTCGTCATCTTCGGCGAGGATGCCTACGACCAGGCCGGCTCGTCGGTGGCCTCCGCTGGGGATGTGAACGGCGACGGCTTCGACGACGTGATCATCGGGGCGCCATCCGCCAAGTTCGGCGGCGAGAGCTATGTGGTCTTCGGCAAAGCGATTGGCTTCGGCGCGCCGATCGACTTGGCCACCATCGCCCTCGGCACTGGCGGCTTCGTCATCCACGGCCAGGATACCGGGGACCTATCGGGCACGTCGGTGGCCTCGGCCGGGGATGTGAATGGCGACGGCTTCGACGACCTGATCATTGGGGCGCCCTTGGCCGATGCGGCCGGGAACGCCAAGGCCGACGCCGGCGACAGCTACGTTGTGTTCGGCAAGGCGGCCGGCTGGGGCGCGGAGATCGACCTCGCCG
>JAIYAI010000335.1 GCA_027489135.1 Acetobacteraceae bacterium | reverse complement strand
CGCGCAGCGCGCCGGGCCGCAGGACCGCTGGCAGCGCCAGCCCCGGCAGGGCGATGAGGGCAAGACGGCGGGTAAGGGCCGCGGGCATCCGGAGTCCTCCCGGCACGGGCAGGTTCGTGGTCATCCTGACGCCGGGCAGGGCTGGCGCGCTACCCCTCTCGCGTCGGCAGGCCGCCGGTGCGTTCTGCCTGTCGGGCCCGCGAGTGTGCGGGTGCGTCGTGCTGCCCTGTCCGGCGATGCGCCGAGGTCGGCGCGGCAAGTGAGGGCCTCCGCACAACCGCCGGACGTCGCAGCGGTTCCATTGATGTCTTGTGAACATCCAAGATCGTTGAAGAAGACGATTCGAAAAGCGACAGTCATGAACTGGATCGAATACTTCATATCTCGAGGCTATGTCGTGCATGCGCGGCAACGTGACACGCTTCCCCGGGACGCTCGTCACGGTCGCGGGTTGCAGATAGCTCGAATGGATGATACCGGCTGGGCATGATCCTCGCGCATGGACCGTCGATGCGCCCGCATCGCCGCCCCCAGGCGGTGTCCCGCGGCCCGCGGAACACCCCTTCCTCCGGATCGATGGTGGCTGGCCTGCTGCGCCGAGCGGGGGCCGCCGTGTTGCTCCTCGGCGTGGCCAGCCTCGCCGCGCCGGCCCCCGCGGATGCCGCCACGGCGAATCGCCAGGCCGCGACGGCGCGTCCTGCCAAGGTCACGCCGACCCGGACCACGTCGGTCCGGGCCGCGCCGGTCAGGGTCTCGTCGGGCGGGACCAGGCCGAGCCATCATGCCGCACGCCGCCCGCGCCGCGATCGCAATGCCGATACCGCCGCCTATGACGACCGAAGCGCTGCACCGACCGCCACGCCTGCCGTCCACGGTCCGGTGCTCTCCGAGACCGGAGGGTCGCCCCGCGCCGCCTGCCTCGCCGCCGCCCGCCTGGCGGAACGCACGCATGGCCTGCCGGAGGGGCTGATGGTCGCGGTCGCGCTTTCGGAATCGGGCCTGCACGCGCATGCCCTCAACATTCGCGGCCGCGCCCATTTTCCCGAGGACCGGGCGACGGCCCGTTCCCTCGTCGCCAGCGCGGGGGGGCGGGGCTTCGCGGGCTGCGTCCAGATCAGCCTCGGCCACGCCCGCGGGTCGGACTGGCCGCTCGATCCGGTCCGGGCGACGGACTGGGCCGGCGCGCTGATGGCCCGAGCCTATGCCGAGACGGGAAGCTGGACCGCCGCCATCGCCCGCTTCCATGGCGGCTCCCCGCGCGGCTCGCAGCGGGTGATCTGCCGCGTGCGGGCGAAGCTCGAGGCCGCGGCGCCCGGCTCGCCGGTGCTGCGGGACGCGTCCTGCGGTGGCGACAGCGCGCGGGAGCGCCGCAACGGCGCCAGCCTGCTGGAGATCGCCGAGGCGCGGTAGAACCGCCCGGGGCGTGACCGCCCCAGGGCGGCATCGCCCATGCCAGGACCGTCTATGGCAGGGTCGCGGCGTTGCGCCGCTGCCCGATGCCGGGGCCCGGGCGGCATGCTCGGGCTGACGCGAGACATCCCGAAGGGACGGACCGCAGGCGAGGCCTGAAGCCTGGACCGGGAAACGCGCGCCCGTCAGGCTGGACCAGGGTCCTGCTCCACCATCCATCCGCCAGAACGAGGTCGCTGCCCGTGAGCCAGAGCAACACCGTCTCGGTCGCCGTCCTGCCCGGCGACGGCATCGGCACCGAGGTGACGGAGGCGACGCTGGCGGTGCTCGAGCGCGTGGTGCGCCGGCACGGCCTGGGCCTCGCCGCCGAGACCTTGCCCGCCGGCGCCTTCCACTACAAGGAGACCGGGTCCGCCCTGCCCGACGCGACCTTCGACGCGGCGCGGAAGGCGGACGCCATCCTCCTCGGCGCCATGGGCTGGCCCGGCATCCGCTACGCCGATGGGACCGAGATCGCCCCGCAGCTCGACCTGCGGTTCCGCCTGAACCTCTATGCCGGGGTCCGGCCGATCCGTGCCCTGCCCGGCGTGCCGCTGCCGCTCTCCGACCCCCGGGCGCGGCAGATGGATTTCGTGATCATCCGCGAGAGTACGGAGGGGCTCTTCTTCTCCCGCGATACCGGGCGCGTCACGGCGGAGATGGCGGAAGAGACGTTGCGCATCACCCGCGCGACCACGGAGCGCCTCGCGCGCTTCTCCTTCGCGCTGGCGAAGCGCCGGGCCAAGCCGGGCGGCGGCGTGACGCTGGTGGACAAGGCCAATGTCTTCCGCGCCTTCGCCTTCATGCGCGGCATCTTCGCCGAGGAAGCGCAGCGCCACCCCGAGATCGCCTTCGGCGCGCACTACGTCGATGCCATGGCACTCGATCTCGTGCGCCGGCCCTGGGACTGGGACGTGCTGCCGACGGAGAACATGTTCGGCGACATCCTGTCGGACCTCGCGGCCGGGCTGATCGGCGGCATGGGTTTCGCGCCGAGCGCCGATATCGGCGACGACCACGCGGTGTTCCAGCCCAGCCATGGCACGGCACCGGATATCGCGGGGAAGGGCCTGGCCAATCCCACGGCGACGATCCTCTGCGCCGCGATGATGCTGGACTGGCTCGCCAGCCGCGGCGCCGGCGAGGCCTGGGCCGAGGCGGGGCGGGAGTTGACGGCGGCGGTCGATGCCGCCTTCGCCGAGGGGCTGCGCACGCCCGAGATCGGCGGGCGCGCGGGCACCGCCGATGTGGTGCGCGCCGTCATCGGGAAGATCGGGGGCTGAGCATGGAGGACGCGACCCAAGCGGCGCCGGATGCGGCTGCCGCCGAGGCGGCGATGGCGCTGCTCGACCGCTTCATGGCGGCGCTGAACGGGCGCGACCAGGCGGCGCTGGCGGCGACGCTGCACTTCCCGCACCACCGCCTGGCCGGCGGTCGCTGGCAGGTCTGGGAGCGGGCCGGGGACTACACGATGGAGAGCTTCCTGGCGCGCGCCGGCGAGGGCTGGGCGCGCAGCGGCTGGGATTTCAGGCGCGTCATCGCGGCGGGGCCGGCGAAGGTGCATCTCGACGTGCAGTTCACGCGGTACCGGGCGGATGGCTCGGTGATCGGGCGGTTCCGCTCGATGTGGATCGTGGCCTGCCTGGACGGGGTGTGGGGCGTGCAGGGGCGGTCGAGCTTCGCGGGATAGGCGGCGGTCACGCCGCCAGTGCGACGCAGGCGAAGCCGACCTTCGCCTCGGTCGGTACGCCGAACATCGCCGTGTGCCGCGCCGGCAGCCCGCCGGGGAAGTGCTTCACGTACTCCGCGTTGCAGGCCGCGTAGTCGGCGCGGTCGCTGATCAGCATCGTCACCTGCACCACGCGGTCGAGGCTGCTGCCGGCCTCCTCGAGCAGGCCGGCAATGAAGGCCAGCGCGTTGCGCACCTGTTCCGCGGGCGTGTCGCCGCGATGGATGCCGCGGGCGGGATCATGCGGCGCGGAATGGCCGGAAACCCAGACCAGCCCGCCGGCCTTCACGGCACGGCTGAAGGGGCGGGCCTCGCCGGGGCCGGGCGGGTGGAAGATCTGCATGGGGAAGCTCCTGCGCGTGCGATGACCCGATGCGGACGGCACCGGTGGCGGCGGTCTTGGTGATATCCCCCGGTTCCGGGTGGATCACCCAGCATCCTGGTCCCCCAGCATCGGATAAGTCGCAGAGATTGCAATGCATTGGGCGGTGCCGCCGCGCTGGCACGGGGGGTGCAGTACCGGGCGCGTCGGATCATCGTACGCGTGACAATCAGCCTCTTCGGGCCGAGCGCGTCGCCAACCAGGACGCGCCTGCATGCCCATCCCGAACACCAAGGTCTTCCTCTCCAGCCTCGGCGCCGGCGGCGCCACCTTCACGCCCGCCAATCCGGGTGATTTCGAAGGTGTCGCCGGCGGGATGACTGCGCCGATGACGGTGGCCGGCATCGCCGACCTGAACGGCGACCTGATCCCCGACCTGATCATCGCCGCGCCCGGGCAGGGCAATGGCAATCAGGTCGCCAACCAGAATGCCGGCCGGATCTACGTGGAACTCGGCAGTGAGACAGGCGGCACCGCCATCAAGGTCGGCGACCTCGCCATCGAATCCGGCATCTCCGGCAACAAGGGCGGCGATCTCGCCGGCGCCGCGATCGGCGTGATCGGAGACCTCAACGGCGACGGCCGGCAGGAGATCCTGATTGGCGCGCCCGGGGCCGATCCGCGCGCCCCTGGCGGTGGCGGCGGGAGCACGGTGGCCGATGCCGGCCAGGCCTATGTGGTCTGGGGCGCGGCGCCGCCGCAGGCGCTCGGCCTCGGCGACATCGCGCCGGACGGGTTCATCATCAACGGCGCGGCGGCGGGCGATCGCCTCGGCATGGCGATCCTGTCCGTCGCGGACCTGAATGCGGACGGCAAGGCCGAGATCCTGGTCGGCGCGCCGGGCAACGACCTCGGTGGTGCCGATGCCGGCGCGGCCTACCTCGTCTTCGGCAAGGCGAACACGACCGATGTCGAGACCTCGGCGCTCGGCGCGCGCGGCTTCCGCATCCGCGGCGAGGCCGCGGGCGACGGCGCGGGCAGCACGCTCGGCACCGTCGGCGACCTGAACGGCGACGGCAAGGCGGAGCTGCTGGTCGGCGCCGAGCTGAACGACGCCGGCGGCGCGGATGCCGGCGCGGTCTATGTCGTCTTCGGCAAGAGCACGACCTCCGAGGTGCTGCTCTCCGCGCTCGGCACCGGCGGCTTCCGCATCCGCGGCATCGCCGGGGAGCATGCCGGCAGCGCGGTGGCCGGCATCGGCGACGTCAACGGCGACGGCCGTGCCGACATCCTCGTCGGCGCCGAGGCCGGCAACAAGGCCTATGTCGTTTTCGGCAAGGCGGACACGACCGAGGTCCTGCTGTCCGCCGTCGCGGCCGGCAGCGGCGGCTTCGTCATCAACGCCGAGGCCGCCGGCGACCTGTCCGGCATGACCGTCGCCGCGGGCGGCGACCTCAACCGCGACGGCGTCGCCGACTTCATCGTCGGGGCGCCGCACAACGCCGAAGGCGGCACCAATGCCGGCGCGGTCTACATCGTCTGGGGCGGCGCGCGCGGGCCGGTCGATCTCTCCCTGGTCTCGCAGGGCATCGGCGGCGCCAAGCTGGTCGGCACCGCGGGCAGCCTGGCGGGATCCGCCGTCGCGCTGGTGCCCGACATGAACGGCGACGGCACGGGCGAGGTCTTCATCGGCGCGCCCGGCCTGTCGGGGGAATCGGCGCGGCTGGTCTACGCGCCGGCGTCCTGGCAGCCCGATCCCAACATCTACGGCACCAACGGCGCCGAGACGATGGCGGCGGGCTTCGGCGGCCTGCACGTCATCGGCGCGACGGATGACACGATCTATGCGCTCGGCGGCGATGACAGCGTCGATGCCGGCGACGGCAACGACAGCGTCGACGGCGGCGCCGGCAACGATACCCTGGCCGGCGGCGCCGGCGGCGATACGCTCGATGGCGGCACGGGGATCGACAGCCTGGTCGGTGGCGCGGGCGATGACTACTACGTCCTCGATGCCGCCGCGGACATCGTGGTGGAAGCATCCGGCGGCGGCAGCGACACGGTCGCCGGCGCCTTCGACGTCGCCCTGGCGACCGAGCTCGAGGCCCTGGTCCTCACCGCGGCCGGGCATGCCGGCACCGGCAATGGCGGCGCGAACACCATCACCGGCAGCAGCGGCAGCGATACGCTGCTGGGGATGGATGGGGCCGATACGCTGTTCGGCAATGGCGGCGCGGACAGCCTGGATGGCGGCCTGGGCGACGACTCGATGGCCGGCGGCGGCGGCAACGATACCTACCTGGTGGGCGACCCCGGTGACCTGGTCTTCGAGGATGCCGGCGGCGGCACGGATACGGTGCGCGCCGCGATCGACTACACCCTGACGGCGGAGGTCGAGGCGCTCGTGCTCACCGGCGCCGCGCATCACGGTACGGGCAATGCCGGCGGCAACAGCATCACCGGCGGCGCGGGTTCTGACGTGCTGGATGGCGCGGGCGGGGCGGATACGCTCACGGGCGCGGGCGGCGACGACCTCTACATGGTGGATGCGGGTACCGACCAGGTGGTCGAGGTCGCCGGCGGCGGGACCGACACGGTCAGCGCTTCGGTCGACTACGCGCTCTCCGCCGAGATCGAGGCCCTGCTGCTGACGGGCGCGGCGCGGCATGGCACCGGCAACGGCAGCGCGAACAGCGTCACCGGCAACGACCTGGGCGACACGCTCGAGGGGCTGGGCGGCGCCGATACCCTTGCCGGCGGCGCGGGCGCCGACAGCCTGGTGGGCGGGCTCGGCGCGGACAGCATGGCGGGCGGCGCCGGCGACGACACCTATGCCGTCGACGATGCCGGCGATGTCATGGTCGAGGAGGCGGGCGGCGGCTTCGACACAGTCATCGTCAGCGGCACCTGGACGCTGGCCGACAACATCGAGGCGGTGGTGCTGGTCGGCGGCAACAACCACCTGATCGGCAACGCGGCGGCCAATGCCCTGACCGGCAGCGGCGGCAACGATACGCTGGATGGCGCCGGCGGCGCCGATACCATGACCGGCGGCGCGGGCGACGATACCTACCTTGTCGACAATCCCGGCGACGTCGTGGTGGAACTGCCCGGCGGCGGCAACGACACCATGATCGTGAGCATCAACGCCACCATCGCCGGGGGCGTCGAGACCCTGGTGCTGGCCGGCGCGGCGCATCATGGCACCGGCGACACGGCGGACAACCGCCTCGTCGGCGGCACCGGCGCGGACAGCCTGGACGGGATGGACGGCAAGGACACGCTCGACGGGGCGGGCGGCGCCGATACCATGGCGGGCGGGGCGGGCGACGACACCTACCTCATCGGCGACGCCGGCGACGTGGTGGACGAGGACGCGGCCGGCGGCTTCGACACGGTGGTGGTCGCCAGCGACTGGTCGCTGGCCGAGAACATCGAGGCCGTGCAGCTTGTCGGCGGCGGCCACGCGCTGACCGGCAATGCCGGAAACAACGAGCTCAGCGGCGGCGACGGCAACGATACGCTGGATGGCGGCCTCGGCGACGATACCGAACTCGGCGGCTCTGGCGACGACGTGCTGCATTCCCACAGCGGCCGCGATACCCTCTCGGGCAGCAGCGGCGACGACCGCTACGTGCTGCACGGCGGCAGCGCGCATATCGAGGACTTCCTCGGCCACGACACGATCGACGCCTCGGAGGCGACGGGCGACAGCTATATCGACCTCTCCGGCCACGGCCACAGCACCGTCGAGGGGCAGGACTGCGACATCGGCGTCGGCGGCACCACGGCCTCGAAGCTCGACCTGCAGTTCCTGCAGGACCTGACCGGATCCTTCGGCGACGACATCGCCATGGTGCGTGGCCTGGTGCCGCAGATCGTCGCCGCGGTGCAGGGCGTGCAGCCGGACAGCCGCTTCGGCGTCTCCACCTTCCGCGACAAGGCTTTCGGCAGCTTCGGCAGCGCGGGGGATTGGGTCTACGAGCAGACCCTGGCGCTCTCCGCGGACGCCGCCGCGCTCACCGCCGCCTATACCGCGATGGTAGCCAGCGGCGGCGCCGACGGGCCGGAGGCGCAGATCGAGGCGCTGATGCAGCTTTCCCTGCGCAGCGCGACGGTCGGCTTCGGCCTCAATGCCGCGCGCTTCGTGGTGCTGTTCACCGACGCGCCCTTCCACGTGGCCGGCGAGGGCCTGGCGGCCGGCATTCCGCTGGCCAACAACGGCGACGCGGTGCTGGACGGCACCCCGGCCGGCACCGGCGAGGACTATCCGGCGATCGCCCAGCTCAAGCTGGCGCTCGAGGGGGCGAACATCTTCCCGATCTTCGCGGTCGCCGGCGGCAATGACCTCGCCTACCAGACCCTCGTCACGCAGCTTGGCCGCGGCGCCGAGGTGACGCTGACCGCCGACAGCTCGAACGTCGTCGCGGCCATCGTCGCCGGGCTCTCGGCCGTGACGGTGACGCATATCGAGGACGCCTGGGGCGGTGCCGGCCACGACACCATGACGGGCAGCGACGACGCCAACCACCTGATCGGCAATGGCGGCAACGACAGCATCGACGGCGGCCTCGGCGAGGATGCGATGGAAGGCGGCGCCGGCGACGACAGCTACGTGGTCGACAGCGCCGGCGACACCGTCGTCGAGGGCGCGGGCGGCGGCCGGGACAAGGTCTATTCCGCCATCGACTACGTCCTGGCGACCGATCTCGAGGACCTGGTCCTGACCGGCGGGCACCATGGCACCGGCAATGGCGGCGGCAACGCCATCACCGGCGACGACCTCGGCGCGACGCTCGAGGGCCTGGACGGCGCGGATACCCTGACCGGCGGTGCGGGCGCCGACAGCCTCGACGGCGGCCTCGGCATCGACAGCATGGCCGGCGGTGCGGGGGACGACATCTATCGCGTCAACGGCGCGACGGAGGTCGTGGTCGAGACGCTGGACGGCGGCATCGACACGGTGATCTCGACCGTGTCCTGGACCCTGGGGTCGGAGGTCGAGAACCTTGTCCTGACCGGGATCGGGGTGGTCAACGGCACGGGCAACGGCCTCGCCAACGCCATCACGGGCAACGACAGGAACAACCGGCTCGACGGCGGGGGCGACAACGACACGCTACTGGGCGCGGGCGGCATCGATCGACTGAGCGGCGGCGCCGGCGACGACAGCCTCGATGGCGGGACCGGCAATGACAGCCTCGATGGCGGCCTCGGGATCGACGTCATGGCGGGCGGCGACGGCAACGACAGCTACCGCGTCGACGCCACCACCGATGTCGTGGTCGAGGCCGCGGCGGGCGGCACAGACACGGTCACCGCCAGCGCGACCTGGGCCATGGCGGACGAGGTCGAGGTGCTGGTCCTCATCGGCAACCAGCTGATCAACGGCACCGGCAATGCCCTCGACAACCTGATCACCGGCAACGCCAGGGCCAACATCCTCGACGGCGGCATCGGCAACGACACGCTGGTCGGGGGCCTGGGCAGGGATACGCTGACGGGCGGGCTGGGTGCCGACATCTTCCGCTTCGGCGCCGCGGGCGAGGGCAAGGACACCGTCCTCGACTTCCTGCACGGCACCGATGCCATCGAGGTCTCGGCCGCGGCCTTCGGTGGTGGGCTGGTCGCGGGCATGGATGTCGGCGCGACGGGGCATTTCGTCGCCGGCGCCACGGCCAAGGCGGCGACGGGGCAGTTCCTCTTCGCGGCGGGGAACCTGTTCTGGGATGCGGACGGCACCGGCCTCGGCGCCAAGGTGGCGCTGGCGGGCGGGCTGATGGGGCTGACGGCGGCGGACATCCACGTCATCGCCTGACGCGGCCCTCCACAGCGGTGCGGGGAGGGCCTACCCTCTCCGCAATACGTCG
>JAIYAI010000684.1 GCA_027489135.1 Acetobacteraceae bacterium | reverse complement strand
GCCGACGCGCAAGGCGGCGGAATAGGTGCTCCGGCCCGGTTCATCGACCGGGCCCAAGGCACAGAAGCGCGCCCGCCCCGCGCGCGCCGGCGCCTGATGTATGCAACAGGCCGCGCAGTGGCGCGGCCCTTCACGGCGTGGCAGGCTCGGCCGCTCAGTTGCGGGAGGGATGCTACCCATGGGCCTCGAAAGCTGGGCCGCCTTCGTACTGGCCTCGGTCGTCCTGCTGGCGATCCCGGGGCCGACCATCCTGCTGGTGATCGGCCAGTCGCTCGGCGCGGGGCGGCGCAACGCGCTGCCGCTGGTGGCCGGTGTCGCGCTCGGCGATCTCACGGCGATGACGCTCTCGCTGGCCGGGCTCGGCGCGGTGATGGCCGCCTCGTCGCTGGCCTTCACGGTGCTGAAATGGGCGGGTGCCGCCTACCTCGTGTGGCTCGGCATCGGGCTCTGGCGCGCGCCGGTGGGCGAGACCGCGCCGCCGCCGCTGCCGGGCGCGCGGGCGCTGCGCGACGCCTGGCTGGTCACCGCGCTCAACCCGAAGTCGATCGCCTTCTTCGTCGCCTTCGTGCCGCAGTTCATCGCGCCCGGCAGCGCCTTCCTGCCGCAGGCCGTGCTGCTGGTCGCGACCTTCGTCACCCTGGCCGCGCTGAACGCCGCGCTCTACGCGGTGCTGGCGGGGCGGCTCTCCGGCGCGGTGACGCGGCCGCAGGTGCGGCGCCTGTTCAACCGAGCGGGCGGCACGATGCTGATCGGCGCCGGCTTCGCCACCGCGGCCATGCGCCGCGGCACGGCGGGCTGAGCCGATGGCCACCGCAGGCCCCGCCTTCGAGGCGATCACCGCCGGCGTGCGGGTCACCGTGCGCGCCTACTACCTCGACGACCAGTCCGAGCCCGATCGCGGCAAGTTCGTCTGGGCCTATCGCGTCAGCATCGCCAATGAGGGCAAGCGCACGGTGCAGTTGCTCAAGCGCACCTGGCTGATCACCGACGGCCAGGGTCGCACCCAGCGCGTGCATGGCGAGGGCGTGATCGGCGAGCAGCCCGTGCTCGAGCCGGGCGAGAGCTTCGAATACACCTCCGGCACGCCGCTGCAGACGCCGTCCGGCTTCATGCGCGGCACCTACCACATGATCGAGACCAACAGCGGCGAGGCCTTCGACGTGGCGATCCCGGTGTTCAGCCTGGACAGCCCGCACCAGCCCGGCGGCGTGCACTGACACCGCCGCCTCAGGACGCCAGCGGCGCGCCCAGCTTGCGCTCGTAGTGCTTGAAGTACTTGCCCGTGATCAGGTCGCACTTCACGATCACGCAGACATCGGTGGTGTTGAACTGCTCGTCCAGCACCGCCCCGTCGCCGACGAAGCCGCCGAGGCGCAGATACCCCTTCACCAGCGGCGGCAGGTCGTTCAGAACCGCCCGCGCATTCAGCGTCGTGGGGTCGAGGCGCGACATCTCCACGTAGCGGTGCGGCAGGGCGCGCGGGCGGATCGCCGCCGGCGCCAGGTAGTTGTGGTGCAGGAAGGTCAGCTGCGGCGCCAACGCGTCGAGATCCGTCCCAGGCAGGCTGGCGCAGCCGAACATCAGGTCCAGCCGGTGCCGCAGCACATAGGCGGCGATGCCGCGCCACAGCAGCTGCAGCGTGCCGCGGGTGCGGTAGGGCACGTCGACGCAGGACCGACCGAGCTCCAGCAGCTCGATCCCGCCGTTCAGCAGCACGCCGAGGTCGTATTCCGCCGCAGAGTAGAAATGCCCGACCCGGTCCGCAGCGGGGCGGCGGATCAGCCGGTAGGTTCCGACCACCGCCCTGGCGCCGTCACCGAGGTCGTGGTCGATGACCAGCAGGTGGTCGGCGACGCCGTCGTATTCATCGACGTCGCGGCGGGAGGCGAGGGTCGCGGCATCGGGCCGCGCGCCCATCTCCTCGTAGAAGATGCGGTAGCGCAGCGCCTGGGCGGCATCGATCTCGTCCGGCCGGTTGGCGATGCGCACGCCGAGATTGCCGGCGCGCAGCTCCCCGAAGCCCGGATCGTTCGGGTCGAAGGCCGGAGCCGGGCCCGATTCGGCGGCGCTCACGCGCTGCCCCGGCGCGCCCGGCGGGCGGGTGTCTTCGCGGCCGCGTCGTCCGCGAAGCGGCGGCCGAAGAGTTCGAGTCGGTGATCGACCAGGTCGAAGCCGAGCCGCGCCGCGATGGCGCGGGCCAGGGCCTCGTGCTCGGTATCGGCGAACTCGATCACCCTGCCGCTGTCGACGTCGATCAGGTGGTGGTGGTGGCCCCGGTCGGCGGGGTCGAAGCGGGCACGGCCGCCGCCGAAATCCCGGCGCTCGAGGATGCCCTTCTCCTCCAGCAGGCGAACGGTGCGATAGACCGTGGCGATGGAGATGCGCTGGTCGAGGGCGGAGGCGCGGCGGTAGAGTTCCTCGACATCCGGATGGTCGACGCTGTCGGAGAGGACGCGCGCGATCAACCGGCGCTGCCCCGTCATCTTCAGGCCGCGCTCGATGCACAGCCTTTCGATGCGGGACACGCCGTCCTCGGCCTGGTCGTCGGTCGAAGCGCGCATGTCCATGCGATGGGGCCGCTGCTCTCCCTGGCGGTGCCGGCACGGGCCGCCGGCGCGACGGTCTTAGGGCAAAGCCGGACCGTGCGGCAACGCACGCAGTCGCGCAGGAGGTTGCCGCGTCGCCTCAGGCGGTCTTCGTCGTCGCCGGCGCGTCGCCCCGGCCTCGGGCAGCGCGGCCGCCGCGATTGCGCGGCTTGGTGCCGAGCCCGATCTTCTTGGCGAGCGAGGAGCGATGCTTGGCGTAGTTGGGCGCCACCATCGGGTAGTCGGCCCCAAGGCCCCAGCGCTCCCGGTACTGGTCGGGGGTCATGTTGTACGAGGTCTGCAGATGCCGCTTCAGCATCTTCAGGCGCTTCCCGTCCTCAAGGCAGATGAGGTACTCCGGCGTGATCGACTTC
Organism: Acetobacteraceae bacterium; assembly: GCA_027489135.1. Lineage (GTDB taxonomy): Bacteria > Pseudomonadota > Alphaproteobacteria > Acetobacterales > Acetobacteraceae > JAIEOP01. The sequence continues at coordinate 922 of JAIYAI010000684.1, read as the reverse complement.
TTCACCGGCACCGCGGGCTGCGGCCGCTCCGGCTCCACCTTCGCCGGCGGCTGGCCGACCGAGGAGAGAGTCCGGTAGACCTCCTGGATCAGGTTCGGCAGATCCGTGAGCGACACCGAATTGTTCGATACATGAGCGGAAACGATTTCCGCCGTCAGTCCAAGCAGGTCCGTGGATGGCGTCTGTTCGGCCATGACGCGAATCTTCCCTATCGATTGGTCGACCTATACTACCACAATCACGAGACTTGCAATCAGCTGTTTTGGTTGTCCCGGCAAGAAGGCGGAATTTCATGGCAGGCGACCGACCGGTTTCGGCATCCCCCAAGTCGGACGAAGAATTGATCGGCGACAATCGACTCGACATCACCGCCGACACTTGCCCGATGACCTTCGTGCGCACGCGCCTCGCCCTCGATCGCATGCAGCCCGGGCAGACCCTGCTGCTGCGCCTCCGCGGCGAGGAGCCGCGCCGCAACATTCCCCGCACCGCCGCGGAGCAGGGACACGCCGTCCTCGACCAGCAGGAACAGGGCGATGGAAGCATTTTGTTACTGATACGTAAAGGAAATTAACCCCCCATCTCGCGGCGCAGCACCAGCGCATCCGCGCCATCCTCGTAGTAGCGCCGCCGCCGCCCCACCGGCACGAAGCCGAGCGCGGCATAGAGCGCGGCCGCCGCCGCGTTGGTCTCGGCGACCTCGAGCAGCATCGCCGTCGCCCCCCGCGCCACCGCCGCCCGCATCGCCGCCGCCATCAGCGCCCCGCCGAGGCCACGGCGCCGCGCCTGAGGTGCCACGGCGAGGGTCAGGATCTCCGCCTCGTCCGCCGCCACGCGGGCCAGCACGAAGCCCTGCCCCGGCGCCACGAAGCCGAAGGCGCCGGCCATCCCCAGCATCAGCGCGATGGCGTCCGGACCCCAG
>JAIYAI010000385.1 GCA_027489135.1 Acetobacteraceae bacterium | reverse complement strand
CGTGCAGATCGAATGGTGCCAGGCGATCGCCACCGCCGTGCAGCGGGATACGGGGATGCGCGTGGCGATGACCCAGCGCGGCTCCGGCGAGGCGCTGGCGGCGATCCGGGCGGAGGCGCAGAATCCGCGCAGCGATGTCTGGTTCGGCGGCACCGGCGACCCGCACCTCGCCGCGGCTGAGGAGAACCTGACCCAGGCCTACGAATCGCCGAACAACGCCCAGCTCCAGCCCTGGGCGCTGACGCAGTGGCGGCAGTCGGGGCAGCGGGCGGTCGGCATCTATGCCGGCGCCATCGGCTTCGGCTTCAACACGGAGCTTCTGGCCCGCAAGGGCATCGCCGCGCCGGGCTGCTGGGCGGACCTGACGGACCCGCGCTTTCGCGGCGAGATCCAGGTGGCGAACCCGGCATCGTCGGGCGCGGCCTATGTCGTCATCGCGACACTGGTGCAGTTGACGGGGGACGACCCGGCCTTCGACTACCTCCGCCGCATCCATCCCAACGTGAACAGCTACACGCGCAGCGGCACGGCGCCGATCAAGGCGGTGGCGCGGGGGGAGACGGCGGTGTCGCTTTCCTTCGTGCATGACGCCGTCACCGAGAAGAATGCCGGCTTCCCCGTGGCCTGGGCGACGCCCTGCGAGGGGACGGGCTTCGAGATCGGGTCGATGTCGATCATCCGCGGTGCCCGCAACATCGCCCAGGCGCGGCGCTTCTACGACTGGGCGCTGACGGCCCCGGCGCAGCGCCTCGGCTTCGAGGCGGGCGGGCAGTTGCAGACGCCCTCGAACCGCGAGGCGCCGTTGCCGCCGGGCGCGCCGGACCTCGCGCGCATCCGGCTGATCGACTACGACTTCGCGAAGTATGGCCGCAGCGCGGAGCGCCGCCGGCTGATCGAGCGCTGGGAGCGCGAGGTGGGGGCCCTGCCGCGATGATCCGTCTTGTCCTGCTCTGCGCGCTGCTGATCCTGCCGGGGGCGGTCCGCGCGCAAGGCTCGCTGAACATGCTCTGCGCCCCGGCCGCGGACTGGTGCGAGGCGATCGCCGCCGGCTTCCAGCGCGACACCGGCATCCGCGTCTCGATGGCGCGCAAGTCCTCGGGCGAGATCCTGGCGCAGTTGCGGGCGGAGGCGCAGAACCCGCGCACCGACATCTGGTTCGGCGGATCGGCCGAGACGCATTTCACCGCGGCCGAGGCGAACCTGCTGCAGCCCTACACCTCCGCCAACATGGCGGAACTGCACGACTGGGCGCGGCGCGTGCATGCACTGTCGAAGGGTGCCTGCGTCGGCGTCTCCTCCGGCGCCATCGGCTTCGTGCGCAACCGGGAGGTGATGGCGCGGCGCAGCCTGCCGGTGCCGGAAAGCTGGGCGGACCTGCTGAAGCCGGCCTATCGCGGGGAGATCCAGCTTCCCAATCCGAACTCCTCGGGCACCGCCTACACCATCATCGCGGGGCTGGTGACGCTCTGGGACGAGGATCGGGCCTTCGCCTATCTGAAGGAGCTGCATCGCAACGTGAACGCCTATACCCGCTCCGGCGCCGCGCCGGTGCAGGCGGTGGCGCGGGGCGAGACCGGGCTCGCCGTCTCCTTCAACATGGAGACGGAGACGCTGGTGCAGCAGGGCTTTCCGGTCGAGATCAACTACCCATCCGAAGGCACCAGCTACGAGGTGGCCTGCATGTCGGTGATCCGCGGCGCCCGCAACCTGGCCCAGGCGCGGCGCTTCTATGACTGGTACCTCACCGCGCCGGCCATGGATATCGGTCTCGCCGCCAACCAGTACCACGTGCCGGCGCATCGCGGCGCGCGCACCGATCCGCGCATCCCGGATCTCGGCAAGATCAAGCTCATCGAGGTGGACTTCACCGCCTTCGGCGAGGCGCGCACGCGCCGGCGCATCCTGGAACGCTGGGACCGCGAGATCGGGTCGCTGCCGCGCTGATGCGGCGCACCCCGCCGGGGGCGCTGGCCTGGGGCGCCGTCGCGCTGGGCGTGGTGGTGCTGCCCTGGCACATGCAGCAGGACGGGCTGACGCTGCGCGGCCTGTTGGGCATCGGCGCGGAGGATGCCGAGGCCGCGTCGGCACTGTCGCAGGCGCTGGCCTTCGGACGCTTCTGGTTCTGGCCCTTGGTCGCGGCGGCGCTGCTGGCGCTGCCGGGGCTGCTCCGCGGCGGGTCGGGCTGGCTGGTCGCGGGCGGCGCGCTCGGGCTGCTGGCGGTGGCGGGGCAGGGCTTCGCCATCGGCATTGGCGGATGGACCGTGCCCTGGCTGGAGAGGCTGTTCGGCCCGCTGGAGGACCGGCAGTTCGGCATGGGCCTCGGCGGCGCCGTGACGGCGCTCGGGTTCCTCTTCCTGCTCACCACCGGCCTCGCCCGGCGCGGGCTGTTCCGCGGCGATGGCTTCGTCGCCGGCGCCGTCGGGCTGCTGGCGCTCTCGATCCTGGTCTTCACGGCTTGGCCGGTGGCGACGATGCTCGGTCAGTTGCTGACGCCGCGGGAGGACCTCTCCGCCTGGGCGGCGCTCGGGGAGCGGATCGCGGACCGGAAGATCTGGGGCCTTTCGTGTCTCGCCGGCGGGTCGCAATGCGGGGTGTTCTGGAACACGCTGATGCTGGGGGTCAGCACGGCGAGTGCGGCGACCGCGCTCGGCCTCGCCTTCGCGCTGATCGTCACGCGCACCCGCATGCCGGGCCGGCGGGCGCTGCGCCTGCTGACCGTGCTGCCGATCATCACGCCGCCCTTCGTCATCGGCCTCGGGCTGATCCTGATCTTCGGGCGCTCCGGCATCGTGAACCAGGCCGTGGACGCGGCCTTCGGGGTGCAGCTGGGCCGCTGGATCTACGGCTTCGACGGGGTCTGGCTGGCGCAGGTCTTCTCCTTCACGCCGACCGCCTTCCTGGTGCTGATCGGGGTGGTGGAGGGGGTGTCGCCGACCATGGAGGAAGCGAGCCGCGTGCTGCGGGCCGCGCCGATGCGCACCTTCCGCGCGGTGACGCTGCCGCTGATGCGGCCGGGCCTCGCCAACGCCTTCCTGGTCGTCTTCGTCGAGAGCATCGCGGATTTCGGCAATCCGATCGTGCTCGGCGGGTCCTTCGGCGTGCTGTCGACGGAGATCTTCTTCGCCGTCGTCGGCGCGCAGCAGGATTTCGGGCGCGCGGCGGCTCTGGCGGCGGTGATGCTGGTCCTCGCGCTGATGGCCTTCCTGGCGCAGCGGGCGGTGGTGGGGCGGCGGTCCTATGTCTCGATGACGGGGAAGGGGGATGCGGGGCTGGCGACGTCGCTGCCGCCGCTGGTGCGGCGGGTCTGCTTCGGGGTGGCGATCCCCTGGGCCTGCCTGACCGTGACGGTATATGCGATGGCGCTGGCGGGCGGCTTCGTGCAGGTCTGGGGGCGGGACTGGACGCCGACGCTGTCGCACCTGAAGCGCGCCTTCGCGCTGGACCGCGCCGCGGATGGCGGGTGGATCCTGGCGGGCGGGGCCTGGAATTCGCTGTTCACCACCATCCAGTTGGCCGCCATCGCCGCACCGGTCACCGCGGGGCTCGGGCTGCTGGCGGCCTGGGTGCTGTCACGCCATGCCTTCCGCGGCCGGACGGCGCTGGAATTCGCGCTGATGCTGACCTTCGCCGTGCCGGGGACGGTGATCGGCGTCGCCTATATCCTGACCTACAACGTCCCGCCGCTGGAGATCACCGGCACCGCCGTGATCCTCGTCGCCTGCTTCGTCTTCCGGAACCTGCCCGTCGGCGTGCGCACCGGCGTCGCGGCGATGAGCCAGATCGACCGATCCCTGGACGAGGCGGCGCTGATGCTGCGCGCCTCCACGGCCCGCACCCTGCGCACCGTCGTGCTACCGCTGCTGCGCCCGGCGCTGGTGACGGCCCTGGTCTATGCCTTCGTGCGCGCGATGACCACGGTCTCGGCGGTGATCTTCCTCGTCTCGTCGGAGCATGAGATGGCGACCGTCTTCATCATCAACCGCGTCATCAATGGCGATTACGGCCTCGCCATCGCCTATTGCGCCGTGCTGATCGTGCTGATGATGACGGCGATCGGATTGATCAACCT
>JAIYAI010000464.1 GCA_027489135.1 Acetobacteraceae bacterium | reverse complement strand
TCTCCAACCCCGTCATCCGCTGGGTCGACCAGCGGCTGCCGGTGTTCACCATGATGCAGAAGGATTACGGGACGTTTCCAACGCCCCGGAACTTCAACTATTTCTGGAACTTCGGCGCGCTCGCCATGGTCAACCTGCTGATCATGATCGCGACCGGTGTGTTCCTGTCGATGCACTACACGCCGCACGTCAACTACGCCTTCGATTCGGTCGAGCGCATCATGCGCGACGTGAACTACGGCTGGTTGCTGCGCTACGTGCACGCCAACGGCGCATCGATGTTCTTCATCGTCGTCTACATCCACATCTGGCGCGGGCTCTGGTACGGGTCCTACAAGGCGCCGCGCGAACTGCTCTGGATGCTGGGCGTCGTCATCTTCCTGCTGATGATGGCCACCGCCTTCATGGGCTACGTGCTGCCCTGGGGCCAGATGTCCTTCTGGGGCGCCACCGTCATCACCAACCTGTTCAGCGCCATCCCGCTGGTGGGCGAGAGCATCGTGGTCTGGCTGTGGGGTGGCTTCAGCGTCGACAACCCGACGCTCAACCGCTTCTTCAGCCTGCACTTCCTGATGCCGTTCGTGATCTTCGGCGTGGTCTTCCTCCACGTCGCCGCGCTGCACATCACGGGGTCGAACAACCCGCTCGGCATCGATGCGAAGGGGCCACAGGACACCATCCCCTTCCACCCGTACTACACCATCAAGGACAGCGTCGGGATGGTGGTGTACTTCATCGTCTTCGCCGTCCTCGTGTTCTTCATGCCGAACCAGCTCGGCCACCCGGACAACTACATCCCAGCGAACCCGCTGGTGACGCCGGCGCATATCGTGCCCGAATGGTACTTCCTGCCGTTCTACGCGATCCTGCGCGCGGTGCCGGACAAGCTGGGCGGCGTGGCGCTGATGTTCGGCTCCATCGCGATCCTCTTCGTGCTGCCCTGGCTCGATACCTCCCCAGTGCGGTCCATGCGTTTCCGGCCGCTGGCCAAGTGGTTCCTGGCGCTCTGGGGCGTCTGCTTCCTGGTGCTGATGTGGGCGGGCGGCAAGCCGGCCGAGGGCCACTACGTCGTCATCTCCCGTGTCGCCACCTTCTACTACTTCCTCTACTTCCTGGTGATCCTGCCGCTGCTCGGCCGGCTCGAGAGGCCGCTCGCCCTGCCGGAGAGCATCGCCAGGCCGGTGCTGCGGGGCGGTGGTCCGCTGCCCGCCGGCGCCGCCGCCCAGCCGATGGAGAAGGCGTGATGTCCGTGATTGGCAAGTCGATCCGCGCCCTCGCGCTCGGCGCGGGCCTGCTGGCCGGGGTGGGCGCCGCGCCCGCTCAGGCCGCCGGCGAGGCGATCCACATCCCGAACACGTCCTTCTCCTTCGACGGGATCTTCGGGACCTTCGACCGGGCGGCCGCGCAGCGCGGCTTCCAGGTCTACAAGGAGGTCTGCGCCGCCTGCCACGCGATGAAGCAGGTCTTCTACCGCAACCTGCGCGAACTCGGCCTGTCCGACGCCGAGGTGCGGGCCATCGCGGCGACGGTGCAGGTGCAGGACGGCCCGACCGACGAGGACCAGATGTTCGAGCGCCCCGGCCGCCCGGCCGACCGCTTCCGCTCGCCCTTCCCGAACGAGCAGGCGGCCCGCGCGGCGAACAACGGCGCCTATCCGCCCGACCTGTCGGTCATCGCCAAGGCCCGCGAGGGCGGCGCCGACTACCTCTTTGCGCTGCTGACCGGCTACACCGACCCGCCGGCGGGCGTGACGCTGATGCAGGGAATGAACTACAACAAGTACTTCCCCGGCCACCAGATCGCCATGGGCAACCCGCTGAACGCCGACTCGGTCACCTTCCACGACGGCACCAAGGCGACGGTCGAGCAGATGGCGCACGACGTCGCCACCTTTCTCGCCTGGGCTGCGGAGCCGGAGATGGAGCAGCGCAAGCGCATGGGCGTGCGCATGGTGCTCTTCCTCACCATCCTCGGCGGCCTGGCCTATGCCGTGAAGCGGAAGATCTGGGCTGACGTGCACTGAGCGGCTTGCCCGCGGCCGGGTCCCAATCCGCTGCTGCGGCCCGCCTCTCCCCTTCCTTACGAAAGGGCCGCCTCCGGGCGGCCCTTTTGCTGTTTCCGTGAACGGGCGCTCAGGGCGGGTTCGGTAGCCCTTCTCCGGGATACCTGCATGCCCCTGTCGCAGGTCCTGCCCGGTCGCATGGTCGGCAGGATGCGCCGGTTGCGGCAGGGCAGCGGCGTGCAGGCCCGGCGACGGATGCTGTCGGCTGCCGCGGTCGGCCTGCGCCCCCGGTCCGAGGCCCTGCGGAAGGAGGTCGAGGCCTTCCTCACGTCAATCGCGCGTGCCGGTGACCGCCGCCGCTTCGATCGCCATCCCTGTCGCATCGAGGTCCGGCTTCGCTGGGGCGTCGGATTCGACATCCTGGTCAGCGATGAGGTCGCGGTGCTGCTCGACAGCGGTGCCGGCGCCGGACTGCTCGCCGTTCCAGGCGTGGCGGCCAAGCGTGCGATCAAGGGAAGGCCGCGCCGGTTGGCCGCGCCCGGTGGTGTGGTTCACGGCCGCGCGGGCTGCGGCAGGTCGGGCGGCGGCAGCGCAGTGCCCCGTTCGATCGGGGGAACCCTGGTGGAGTCGGGGCCGCAGGCGGCGACAAGGCTGGCCAGGGACAGGAGTATCGCCCCGAGCAGGAACCGGATGGGCGCCATGTCGCTTCCTCGCGCTGCTGCGCCGCGATGGGACAGCGCCGCCGGCCGGATGCCACGACCGCCGGCAGCACGGCAAGGCTTCGTCGCGGACGAGTGCCCCGAGACAGCCAGGTTCCGCACGCAGACGGCCGGGCGCCGGATCGTCTGGGCTCTCCCGGCACGGCGCGGATCGCGCCGCGACACGGTCCGCGGCGGTCACGCGCTGGCTTGGAGCCGCGCCGGCCGCCCCCGACGGACATGCGCGTGAGCGCTCCCGATTCCAGCGGCATCCGATCTGCCCTAGACAGCAGGTCTGGCCGCCTCCGCAGGAACCTGCCCCATGACAGACCTCATCGAACCCGTGATCGGCCTGATCGGCGGCTCGGGCCTCTACGACATCGAGGGGTTGGAGGACCGCGAGTGGCGCCGTGTCCCCACCCCGTGGGGCCAGCCTTCGGACCAGCTTCTCTTCGGCCGCCTCGCCGGCGTGCGTTGCGTCTTCCTGCCACGGCACGGGCGGGGGCATCCGGTGCCGCCGAGCGAGCTGAATTTCCGCGCCAATATCGACGCGCTGAAGCGCTCCGGCGTTACCGAAATCATCTCCCTCTCGGCGGTCGGCTCCCTGCGGGAGGACCTGCCGCCGGGCCATTTCGTGATCGTCGACCAGTTCATCGACCGCACCTTCGCCCGGCACAAGACCTTTTTCGACGCCGGCTGCGTCGCGCATGTCTCGATGGCGCACCCGGTCTGCCCGCGTCTCGGCGACGCGCTGGAGACAGCGGCGCGCGCCCTTGCCCTGCCCGTCACGCGCGGGGGCACCTACCTGGTCATGGAAGGGCCCCAGTTCAGCACCAAGGCGGAGAGCGAGCTCTATCGCCAATGGGGCTGCAGTGTCATCGGCATGACCAACATGCCGGAGGCCAAGCTGAGCCGGGAAGCGGAGATGTGCTACGCGACCGTCGCCATGGTCACCGACTTCGACTGCTGGCACCCGGACCATGACCACGTCACCGTGGACCAGGTGGTGAAGGTGCTGTTCTCCAACGCGGACAAGGCGCGCGCGCTGGTGAAGGCCGTCGTGCCGGCGCTGGGGCAGCGCCGCGGGCCCTGCCCGGCAGGATGCGACCGGGCGCTCGACAATGCCATCATCACCGCGCCCGAGATGCGCGCGCCCGAGATGCTGGCGAAGCTGGATGCGGTGGCCGGACGGGTGCTGTAGCGCCTGCTGAGAGCGTGATCGCCGGAGGTGGCATCACCGAAGGCGTGAATCACGCGACAAAACAAAGGCTTGGACCATGATCCGCGCTTCTGTGCGCACGGATCAAGGTCTAGAGCCCGAACAGCGCGCGCACCGCCGCAACGGCGGCCGCCCCCTCCGGTGCCAGACCCTGGCAGATCTCGTCCGCGTCGCAAGCGAGGCTGTCGCCTGCGGCGACGGTGAGCACCATGGCCCGCTCTCCCTCGAACCGCATCATGCGGAAGCGGGCCGCCAGCGCCTCCGGCAGGCGGCCAACGAGCCCTTCCGCGTTCAACCGCACCAGGCGCCTGAGCGCGTCGGCCTGCCACTGCGGGGCGGGATCGTCATCGAGCCGCACGCCGATCATCCGCGTCGCGGCCACCGGGCCGCGCAGCGAGGAAGCGGCGGATGAGGCGACGCCGTCGAGCACCATCGCCTTGCCCCAGTTCACCCCCGTGAGAACGCAGAAGGCCAGGCTGTCGCCCTGCACCCGATCCTCGAGCGCGAGATACACCAGCTTGTGCAGGGCGAAGACCGGCCCCGCGGCGCGCCAAGTGCCCTGGAGGCTGCCCTGCACCTCGGCCCAGAGCATGCGTCCGGTCGGCGCGACCGAGGCGATGTAGCCGACCACGCCCGGGTTCTCCGGCGCCTGCACGCTGGCATGCATGAGCAACCAGAGGCCGGCATAGCGCTCCACCGTGCTGTCGAGCGCTGTCTCCGCCAGGGCGGTGGCATGCGGAAACAGCGCCGCCACGGCCTCCGGCGTCGCCGGCGGCGCGGGCTCGGCGACACCCAGCCGCGCGGCGAAGCGGTCGGTCGGCAACCGCCAGTCGGCACGGGTGAAGTCAGGCATCGCCGACTGGATCGCCGCGGTCAGCGCCACCAGGCTCGACCCGCCGGGCACCATCTGCCCGCCGGCCCAGCGCTGCGCGACCGACTTATCCACGCCGACCTTCTGCGCCAGCTGCGCGCGGCTCCAGTTCAGCCTGTCGAGGACGAGGCCGAGCTTGGTGGCGAAATCCGTGATGTCGGGGCTGCGCGCCATGCGTGCGCAGAATGGTACTGCTTGCCGAAGGAATGAAGATGCCGCGGCACTCTCCCGCCGCGGCATCGATATTTCAGTGTCGGCTGATTAAGCCTCAGGCGGCGATCCGCATCCGCCGCTCCGCCTTGATGATGTCGGCGCATTTCTCGCCCACCATGATCGACGGCGCGTTGGTGTTGCCGGAGGGCATGGTCGGGAAGATCGACGCATCGGCGACACGCAGCCCCTCGAGGCCATGCACGCGCAGCTTGTCGTCGACGACGGAGAAGGTGCCGGCCGGGCCCATGCGGCAGGTGCCGATCGGGTGGTAGGCGGTCTGCGAGTTGTTCCTGATCCAGTTCAGGATCTGATCGTCCGTCGACACATCGGGGCCGGGCGAGAATTCGTCGCCGCGGAAGGGCTCCATCGCCGGCTGCGCCATCAGGTGGCGCATCAGGTGGAAGCCCGAGGCCATCGCCGCCTGGTCGATCGGGTCGTGCAGGAAGTTGAAGCGGATCGCGGGATGGGCGCGCGGATTGCGCGACTTGATGTGGATCGACCCCAGGCTTTCCGGGCGAAGCTGGTAGCAGGAGATCGTCATGGACGGGAAGTCGTGCAGCTTGCGCGTCTTCGGGTCCTTGATCGCGTAGGGCACGATGTGGAACTGCAGGTCCGGCACCTCGAGATCGGGGCGCGACTTCAGGAAGCCCAGCACGGGCGCCGAGGGCAGGCTCATGAAGCCGCCGCCGGTCGTGACGTATTTCAGGAACTGCGTCACCGCGCCGACGCCGCGCGCCATGTGGTTGTAGGACAGCTGCGGCACCTTCAGCCGCCAGACGATGCGGGCATTGATGTGGTCGCGGAAATTCTCGCCGACCGCGGGCAACTCGTGCAGCACCTCGATGCCCTGGGCCTGCAGCACCTCGGGCCGTCCGATGCCCGACAGTTCGAGGATCTGGGGGGAGGCGACGCCGCCCGCGGACAGCACCGTCTCATGCGCCGTTGCGCGCCGCACCTCGCCGCCGCGCTCGTATTCCACGCCGATGCAGCGCTTCCCGTCCAGCAGCACGCGCAGCATGTGCGCCTCGGTGATGACGTGCAGGTTGGACCGCTTCATGGCGGGCTCGATGTAGCAGTGCGCCACGCTCATCCGCCGGCCCTTGTAGATGGAGGTCTGCGTCTTCACGACGCCCTCCTGGTCCTCGGAGTTGTAGTCCGGGTTGTGCTTGAAGCCGGCCTGCTTCGCCGCGCGGAAGAGCGCGTCGTAGAGCGGATTCTGGTCCGGCACGGTCGAGACCTTGAGCGGCCCGTCCGTGCCGCGCCCGTTGCTGCCGTCGCCGTCGGTGAAGTTCTCGATCCGGGTGAAGACGGGGGCGACGTCCTGCCAGGACCAGCCGCGATTGCCCATCTGCGCCCAGGTGTCGAAGTCGAGCGGCTGGCCACGCACCCAGACGAGCCCGTTGATGGCCGAGGACCCGCCGAGCACCTTGCCGCGCGGCACCGGGATGACGCGGTTGGCGGTGTTGGGCTCGGGCTCCGACTCGTAGAGCCAGTTGGCGGCGGGGTTGGCGATGAGCAGGCCGAAGCTGACCGGCATGCGGGAATAGGGGTGGCTGGCCTTGCCGGCTTCCAGCAGCAGGACCTTGTGGTTCGGGTCCTCCGTCAGCCGCGCCGCCAGCGCCCCGCCGGCCGAGCCCGCGCCGACGATGATGGTGTCGTATTCCGCCATGGTTCTGCTTCCCCCGAAACCGAGGGCGACAGGGTTGCGCAAACCGGGGCGGGAGGACAGCCCCTCTGTTTCGGGGATGGTGGG
>JAIYAI010000527.1 GCA_027489135.1 Acetobacteraceae bacterium | reverse complement strand
GCCACCACCCATGCCGCCATCTGCGCCTGGGCCGAGGCCTGGGCCGGCATCAAGGGCTATGGCCACGTCAAGCAGCGCAACCTCGACGCCACGCGGGCGAAGCTGCCGGCGCTGGAGGCCGCGGTCAGCGCGCCGCCGATGGCGCTGGCGGCGGAGTAGCCCCGCCCGCGCCCGGCGGCTGCCGCTGGGCGAGGTGGATCGACATCACCGCGGTGATCCGCCCATCCGTGGCGGGCGCCGCGGCGGTGCGCAGCACCACCGCCTGCGGCACGGCGCCCGGCTGGCCCTGCACGATCATCACCGCCGCGCGGCGGAGCGTCAGGCCCAGCGGGTCGGTCGGCGGCGTGCCGCTGATCTGCCCCGCCTGCACCTGCAGCCCGGGCCGCTTGCCCAGCGTCTCGACCATCTTGTCGAACTCCCGCTCCACCGCCGCCGGCGTCACGCCGCCCACGGCAAGCTCGCAGGACGGGCCACGCGCGTTCCAGGCCAGGATCGCGCCGGTGGCGCCGGGCACGGTGGACGGCCGCGCCATCAACTGGACGCTGCCATCCGCCGGGAAGCTGGCGGCCGCGGCGGGGGGCAGCCGGGCCGGGTCGATCGGCTGGAAGCCGAGGCCGGCGCCGCGCCGCGCGATCTCCGGCCCGTCCAGCCGGCCGCAGACATTGGCGAAGGCCCGCACGACGGAAGCCGCCTGCAGGCTCTGGTCGTCCTGCTCGCCCTCCGCGGCGCAGGCGCCGAGCAGCGTCAGGAGAGAAAGGATGGCGCCGTGCCCGGCCTTCGGCATGTGCATGTCCCTGGAATTCGCCACAGCGTCGCGCGGCCGGGCCGCCAGGGTCAACGGTCCCTCATCCCGCTCACCGGGCCGCGCGCACCAGGTCATGCACGAAGCCGAGTTTCTCCACCGCCGGCGCCGACAGCACGAAGGGGTAGAGATCCGGCGACCCCATGCAGCGGTTCAGGCTGTTCACCGCGTGCGTCAGCGGCACCCAGGCGTCCAGCAGCGTGGCGATGTCGGGCGCGGCATAGGGGTCGAAGCTGATCGCCGCTTCCAGCACGCCGGTGCGGTCGGCACGGGGGCTGACGGAGAATTCCAGCGACGACGCCATCTCCAGCGTGTCCGTCATGTGCATCCAGTGCGCCCAGGATTCGGCGAAATCCTCCCAGGGGTGCGCGGTGGCGTAGCTGCTGACGAAGGCGGCGGGCCAGTCGGCCGGCGGGCCCTGTTCGTGGTGGCGCTGGAGCGCTTCGCCATAGTCCGCGCTCTCGTCGCCGAAGACGGCGCGGAACGCCTCCAGCCGTCCGCCGTCGCGCACCAGACGGTCCCAGAACAGGTGCCCGCTCTCGTGCCGCACATGGCCCAGCAGGGTGCGATAGGGCTCGCCGAAGGCGGTGCGGCGGCGCTCGCGCTCCGCGTCGTCGGCCTCCGCCAGGGCCAGGGTGATCAGCCCGTCGGCATGGCCGGTCAGGACCTTCGGCCCGCCATCCGGCGGATCGGCCAGGATCTCGAAGCCGAGCCCGGCGGCGGGATCCTCCGTCCGGTCCGGCACGGCCAGGCCGAGGCGCAGCAGGCTGTAGGTGAAGCGATGCTTCGCCCCCTCCCAGCGCTGCCAGGCGGCCAGCGCCCCGGGCGCGCCCAGGTCCGGGATGGTGCGGTTGTAGCGGCAGGACCGGCAGAGCCCGCCCGTCTCCGCCGGCACCAGCCAGTTGCAGGCCTCCTGCGCCGCGTTGTCGCAGAGGCGGACCAGCGGCCGGTCGCCGGCCAGCGCGCGGAAGGCGTCGGCCTCCGGCTCCAGCGCGGTCAGCACGCCGCGGTCGGGCAGGAAGCCCAGCGCGTGGCCGCACTGCTCGCAGCGCGTGTTCTCGAAATGCAGCACCTGGCCGCACGCCTGGCATCGGAAGAGTCGCATGGCACAGAAACGGCTCGCGCCGGCTTCGGTTGCAGCGGCCTGTCAGCCGCCGCCTGCCCCCACCTCCGCCTCCAGTGGCTCCAGGTCGACGGAGACCGCAAGCCCATGGTCGCCACCGCCCAGCACCACCCCGCGCACCGGGCTGACATCACCGAAGTCGCGCCCCCAGCCGAGCACCACGTGCTCGTCCTTCACCACCAGGGAATTCGTCGGATCGAGATCGACCCAGCCCAGCCCCGGCCCGAGCCAGGCGCCGACCCAGGCATGGCTCTGGTCGGCGCCACGCCGCCGCTTCTGCCCCGGCGGCGGCCGCGTGCGGATGTAGCCCGAGACATAGCGCGCCGGCAGGCCGAGCGCCCGCAGCGCCGCGACCATCAGGTGGGTGAAGTCCTGGCAGACGCCGTGGCGCTTCGCCAGCACCTCCTCCACCGGCGTCGCGATGGTGGTGACGCCGGCGCGGAAGGCGAATTCCCGGCCGATGCGCTGGTTCAGGTCGAGCAGCCCGGCCAGCACCGGCCGGCCCGGCGGGAAGCTGGCCGCGGCATAGGCGCCCGCGGGACGGCTCGCCGGCGCCATGGAGGAGCCCTGCGCGAACTCCGCCGCGGCCCAGGCTTCCGGCCCGCCGGCGCGCGCGGCCTCGGCCACTGCCTCCCAGGACGGGGTCCCGGCGGCCGGGGGCGGCGGGGCGAAGTCGACCGCGACCTCGGATTCCGCCACGACCTCGAAGGTGGTGTGCGGCGCGTCGAGGAAGAGCCAGGTCACCGCATTGCCGAAATGGTCGGTCGCGTCGCGCCGGCGGGACGCCGCGGGCGTGGCGGTGATGGCGGTGGAGATCACCTGCTGCCCGGGCAGGTCGGCGCGCGGCGTCAGGTGCAGCAGGTGCGCCGCCAGGTCCACGCCGGTCTCGTAGTCGTACCGCGTCGCGTGCCGGACCAGGAACCTCATCCGCCGGCCCGCATCACGCGACACCGGCCCGGGCGACGTCGCGGCTTTCCAGCCCCAGGCTGTGCGCGACCGGCAGCAGCGCGAAGTAGCGGCCGGAGACGCGGTCCGACAGCGCCGCCACCTCGCCCTCGAGCGCGGCGAGGCGCCGCGGCAGGGCCAGCGCGGCCTCGGCCTGGCCGGGGGCGTCGGCGACGCTGCGCACCATCTCCTGCACCTCCTCGCCGAGGCGCGCGGCGACGTCGGCGAGGCCCGCCGCGCCGCTGCCATCCGCCGCCTGCAGCTCCGCCAGCATGTCGCGGGCGGCGGCTAGCTGGAAGGCCAGGCCGCGGGGATTCCCCTCGTCCGCCAGCACCAGGTCCAGCACCGGGGCCGGCTGCACCACGCCGAGGTAGCGGCTGCGATAGGTGATGACGGAATCGCAGAGCTCCAGCGCCACGCGCAGTCCGGGCTCGATGCGTCCGGGCTGGGCCGTGGCGCCGGGCTGGTCGAGCGCGCGCGCGACCCAGGCGGCGATGCTCTGCGCCCGCTCCATGCGCCGGCCGAAATCCAGGAAGAGCCGCCCGCCGCCGCGCACCATGTTCTCCGCGGCAAGGCCGGCGATGGTGGCGGAGAAGGCGAGGATGCCGTCCGCCACCGCGGTGAGCCGGCCGATCCCGGCAGCCCCACCCGCAGCACCCGGGGCCCGCAGCCGGTCCTGCAGGCTGCGCAGCGTGCTGGTGATGGTCGCCTGCATCTCGCCGGTCAGGCGGTCACGCAGCAGCCCGGCGAGCCGGCCCATGCGGGTGAACTGGTGCGCCAGCGGCCCGCCCTCCCCGGTGGCGCGCAGCAGCGCTTCCGTCATCGGGCCGGCGCCGAGCCCGGCCGCGGCCTCGGCCGAGAGCAGGTCGGCGCGCACCAGGCAGCGCGCCAGCGTCGCCAGTTCCACCGTCTCCCGCGCCGTCGGGCTCGGCCGGGCGAGCCGGGCGGCGGCGCTGCGCAGCAGCCGGGCGGAGCCCTCCAGCCGCTCGATGTAGCGGCCGAGCCAGTAGAAATCGTCGGCGACGCGGCTCGGCAGGTCGCCGGAGGCGCGGCGGATCGCCAGCGGCGCCGCGCCCGGCAGCGCGCCGAGCGCGAGCAGGGCGGGGCTGCCCTCGTCCGGGTCCTCGGCGGGAATCCAGACATCCTTGGCCAGGGTGGGCGCGCCGCGCTGCGCCGGCAGGGTGCGCGCCAGGCCGCCGGGCAGCGCCCGCCAGCCCTGCCCGTCATGCACCAGGAAGAGCCGCAGCATCACCGGCTGCGGGGTCAGGCGCCCATCCGCGCCGGCGCAGGGCGCGACCGAGGGCTCGATCGCGGCGGAGACCGCCCAGTCGGCGGGGCTCGCCATCATTCGCGCGGCCAGGGCGGCGCGCGCCTCCGGCGTCAGCCCGCCGCCGCGGACCGAGGGCTGGGTGCCGTCCAGCGCCCGCCGCACCAGCCAGGGCCGCAGATCCTCCCCCACCCGCGCCCGGGCGGCGGCATCGCCGAGCCAGAGCGTCTCCGCCTGCGGCAGCAGCAGCGGGGCGCCGACCAGGCGTGGCGCGAGGGCCGGCAGCACGGCGGCGATGGCGGGCGCCTCGGCGAAGCCAGCGCCCGGGTCGTTCAGCACCCGCACCGACCCGCAGCGCGCGGCATCCAGCAGCCCGACCACGCCACCGGCGGGATCGGGGTCGAGTTCCAGCGGGTCGACGCTGCGCCCGTCCTGGCGCCGCAGCAGCACGCCGATGCGCGACAGGCCGCGCAGCGTCTTCAGGTAGAGCGCGCCGTCGCGCACGGTCAGGTCGCCGCCCTCGACCAGGGCGCAGGACAGGTGCCGGGCGAGCAGCACCTCCTCGAACCAGTCGGCACCGCGGGGACCGGGGGAGAGCAGCGCGACGCCGGTGCCCTCCGGCGCGAGGCGCGCCAGCGCATCCTGCCAGAGGTCCAGGAAGGGCCTGAGCGGCCGCAGCGGGCGGGTGCGGAAGAACTCCGGCACCAGGCGGGCCAGCAGGTCGCGGTTCTCGAGGCTGCGCGACAGGCCGGCGGGGCAGGCGGTGCGGTCGGCGACGACGCGCCATTGCCCGTCGGCGCCGCGCAGCAGGTCCGCGGCATAGGCCTGCAGCAGGGGGACGGTGCCATCCCGGCCGGGGTCCCGGCAGGGGCGGAGGAAGGCCGGGTTGGCGAAGACCAGGGCCGGCGGGAGCAGCCCTTCCGCCAGCAGGTGCTGGGGTCCGTAGACATCCTGCAGCAGCGCCTCGATCACCGCGGCGCGCTGGGCAAGGCCCTGCTCGAGGGCAGCGAATTCCGGCGCGGCGAGGATCAGCGGGATCAGGTCGCAGCGGCGCGGGGCGCTGCCGGCATTGGGCGCCGGGGCGGCGCGGGCATCCTCGGCCAGCGCCTCCTCCAGCAAAGCGTGGCGCTCGACCAGCGTGTCGGCGCCAAGCTGGACCAGGGCGCCGAGCAGGGGGCGCCAATGGGCGCGGAACCCCCCCTGGCCATCGACCATCTCGTCCAGCGGCTCGGTCATGCACCGCTTGTCCCACCGGATGGCGCCGGGGGCAAACCCGCGGCGCCCTGATTCACGCGAGGCGGCGCAAATCCAGCGTCCGCGGCGCCTCCGGCGCGATGTCCACCCGCGGTTCCTCCATCGGGCCGGGGGTATGGCCGAAGGGGAAGAAGCGGCTGCGGCGGCGGGCTTCCGCCGAGTTGGCGTTCACCGGCAGGTCGTCATAGCTGCGGCCGCCGGGATGCACGACGTGGTGCGTGATCCCGCCGAGGGACCGCCCGGTCCAGCGGTCATAGAGGTCGAAGACCAGCGGCGACTGCACGCCGACCGCGGGATGCAGGGCCGAGGGCGGGTTCCAGGCCTTGAAGCGCACCGCGCCGACATACTCGCCGCTGTTGTCCGTGGCTGTCAGCGGCACGGCGCGGCCGTTGCAGGCGAGCACGTAGCGTTCCTCGACGAAGCCGGAGAGCTTGACCTGCACGCGCTCCGTGCTGCTGTCGACGTAGCGCGCGGTGCCGCCGGCGGCCGGTTCCTCGCCCAGCACATGCCAGGGTTCGAGGGCGTGGCGCAGTTCCAGGCCCATGTCGCGGATCGTCACCTCGCCGAGGCGCGGGAAGCGGAACTCCAGGTGCGGGCGGAACCATTCGGGGTCCATGGGGAAGCCCATCGCCGCGAGTTCCTCCATCGCGCCGGCGAAGTCGCGCTGCACGGTGTGGTGCAGCATGAAGTCCTCATGGATGCGCGTGCCCCAGCGCACCAGGCGGCGCTCATAGGGCTTCTGCCAGAAGGCAGCGACGGCGCTGCGCATCAGCAGCATCTGCACCGCCGACATCTGCGCATGCGGCGGCATCTCGAAGGCGCGGAACTCCACCAGGCCGAGGCGGCCGGAGGCGCTCTCCGGCGCGTACATCTTGTCGATGCAGAATTCCGTACGGTGGGTGTTGCCGGTGACGTCCGCCAGGATGTTGCGGAAGAGCCGGTCCACCAGCCAGGGCGGCGTCTCCTCGTAGGGCCTGATGTGCGAGAAGGCGATCTCGAGTTCGCGCACCGCATCCTGCCGCGCCTCGTCGATGCGGGGATGCTGGCTGAAGGGGCCGATGAAGAGGCCGCTGAACAGGAACGACAGGCTCGGATGGTTGTGCCAGAAGCCGAGCATCGACTTCAGCAGGTCCGGCCGGCGCAGGAAGGGCGACTGCGCCGGGGTCTCGGCGCCCATCACCACGTGGTTGCCGCCGCCGGTGCCGACATGCCGGCCGTCGAGCATGAACTTCTCGGCCGAGAGGCCGACCTGGCGCGCCTCCTCGTAGAGCTGCTCCGTGCGCTGGACCATCTCCGGCCAGGACGCGGCGGGGTGGATGTTCACCTCGATCACGCCGGGGTCGGGGGTGACGGAGAAGTGGTTCAGGCGCGGGTCGCGCGGGGGCAGGTAGCCTTCCAGGATCACCTTGCGGCCCGTCTCGGCGGCGGTCGCCTCCACCGCCGCGGTCAGGTCCAGCCAGTCCTCCGCGGCGAAGAGCGGCGGGTAGAAGACATGGATGATGCCGTCGCGGGCTTCGACCGTCAGCGCGGTGCGCACCACGCCGGGGTCGGAGCGCCCGACCACGGGCAGGTCCTGCGGCACGGGGCGGAAGCCCTCGATGCCGGAGGCCGCGCCCTCTCCCCCACGTTGATCGCGCCAGCGTTCGAAGGCCTGGCGCGGCGGCAGGGGATCGCGCGGCGCGAAGGGGTCGGGCTCCACGTCGAAGTGGCGCGCGGCGTCCTCGGCCGACATCCAGGGCAGGGATTCCAGTGGCAGGCGCAGGCCGATCGGGCTGTCGCCGGGGATCAGGAACAGGTGGTCGTCGCGGAAGAACCAGCGGCCCGACTGCCAGCGTCGGTTGCCGTCCTGGATGACGCGGCGCAGCGGCAGCACGGCGCCGACCGGGGAGGCGAGGCCCTGGCCGAAGACCTTGGCCAGCCGGGCGCGTTCGAGCGGGTCGCGCAGGCGGGCATCCTCGACGACGACGTTGGCCGGCAGGCGCTTCTCCCGCCACAGGTAGTAGTGGATGTCCTCATGCGCCGGGTTCACCAGCGCCGGGTCGACCTGCAGGCGCTCCGCCAGCACTTCGGCGAAGCGGCCGGCGTCAGCGGCGGTGGCGCTGTCGTGGTCGTCGTCGCCGGCGAGTAGCGCCTGGTCGCGCCACACGGCCTCGCCATCCTTCCGCCAGTGGGAATAGAGCGCCCAGCGGGGAAGCTGCTCGCCCGGGTAGTGCTTGCCCATGGCGTACTGGAAGGCCGCACCCGGCGACCACAGCGGCGCGAGGCGGCGCAGCAGGCGGCCGGCATAGCGGCGCTTGGTGGGACCCAGCGCGTCGATATTCCACTCCGGCGCGTCCATGTCGTCGGCGGCGATGAAGGTGGGCTCGCCGCCCATGGTCAGGCGCACGTCGCCGCCGGCCAGCGCGCGGTCCACCGCCTGGCCGCGCGCCAGGATGTCCTGCCACTGGTGGTCGGTGTAGGGCTTCGTGACCCGCGGCGTCTCGCGGATGCGGGTGACCTTCATCTCGAAGGCGAAGTCGGTCTCGACGCCCATCTCGATCCCGCCCGAGACGGGGGCGGCGGAGGCCGGTTCCGGCGTGGCGGCGAGCGGGATAT